>NZ_WWIA01000881.1 GCF_009870065.1 Streptomyces sp. SID5785
GTCGCCGACGAGCCCGCCGCCCCGGCGGCCGAGGAGCCCGTCGCCGCCGTGCCCGCCCCGCGGGAGGGCGACGCCGACGCGACGCCCGAGCCCGCCGGGGAGCCCGTCGCTCCCGAGGCTGCCGACATCGCCCCCGAGCAGGCGCAGAGCGCCGACGAGCTGCCCACGGCCGAGGCCACCGACGCCGATCTCGACCCCACGCTCGCCGGCCCCGCCGCCCCGGGCTACGAGGACGCCGAGCGCGAGGCCGTCCTGCGCGTCATGCGCGAGCGCCGCGACATCCGCAACGGCTTCCGCAGCGACCCCATCCCGCACGAGGTCCTGCTGCGCGTCCTGGAGGCGGCCCACACGGCGCCCTCCGTCGGCCACTCCCAGCCCTGGGACTTCGTCGTCATCCGCTCCGCCGACACCCGGCGCACGATGCACGACCTGGCGACCCGCCAGCGCGACGCGTACGCCAAGTCCCTGCCCAAGGGCCGTGCGAAGCAGTTCAAGGAACTGAAGATCGAGGCCATCCTCGACACCCCGGTCAACATCGTGGTGACCGCCGACCCGACCCGCGGCGGCCGCCACACCCTCGGCCGGCACACCCAGCCGCAGATGGCCCCGTACTCCTCCGCGCTCGCCGTCGAGAACCTGTGGCTCGCCGCCCGCGCCGAGGGCCTCGGCGTCGGCTGGGTCTCCTTCTTCGACGAGCGCGAGATGGTCCGCACCCTGGGCCTGCCCGAGCACCTCGAGGTCGTCGCGTACCTGTGCGTCGGCTACGTCGACGAGTTCCCGGACGAGCCCGAGCTGATGCAGGCCGGCTGGTCCAAGCGGCGCCCGCTGTCCTGGGTCGTCCACGAGGAGACGTACGGCCGCCGCGCGCTGCCCGGCGAGGACCCGCACGACCTGCTCGCCGAGACCGTCTCCAACATCCGTCCGCTGGACGCCAAGGCGCTCGGCGAGGCCTGGGAACGGCAGAAGCGCATGACCAAGCCGGCCGGCGCCCTCGGCATGCTGGAGATCATCTCCGCGCAGCTGTCCGGCCTGTCCCGGGTCTGCCCGCCGCCCGTGCCGGAGCCCGCGGCCGTCGCGATCTTCGCCGGTGACCACGGTGTGCACGCCCAGGGCGTCACCCCCTGGCCGCAGGAGGTCACGGGCCAGATGGTCGCCAACTTCCTGGGCGGCGGCGCGGTCTGCAACGCGTTCGCGAACCAGGTCGGCGCCGAGGTCTGCGTCATCGACGTCGGCGTCGCCTCCGAACTCCCGGCCACGCCCGGCCTGCTGCCCCGCAAGGTCCGGGCCGGCACCGCCGACATGACGACCGGCCCGGCCCTGACCCGCGACGAGGTCAAGGCCGCCGTCGAGGTCGGCATCGAGACCGCCCGCGACCTGGTCGCCGCGGGCAACAAGGCGCTGCTGACCGGCGAGATGGGCATCGCCAACACCACGGCGTCCGCCGCCCTGATCTCCGTGTACACCGAGGCCGACCCCGCCGAGGTCACCGGACGCGGCACCGGCATCAACGACGAGACCCACGCCCGCAAGGTCGAGGTCGTACGCCGCGCCCTCGATCTGCACCAGCCCGACCCGGCGGACCCGATCGGCGTCCTCGCCGCGGTCGGCGGCCTGGAGCACGCGGCCCTCGTCGGCCTGCTCCTGGGCGGCGCCTCGCTGCGCACGCCGGTCGTCCTCGACGGCGTCAGCGCCGGTGCGGCCGCCCTGGTCGCCCGCGCCATCGCCCCCGAGGTGCTCGCCGCGTGCATCGCGGGCCACCGCAGCGCCGAGCCCGGCCACGTCGCCGCGCTCAACAAGCTGGGCCTGCGCCCGCTGGTCGACCTCGACCTGCGCCTCGGTGAGGGCACGGGCGCGCTGCTCGCCCTGCCGATCGTGCAGAGCGCGGCCCGCGCGATGCACGAGGTCGCGACGTTCGACTCGGCCGGCGTCACCGAGAAGTAGTCCCGCGCGAGGGAACGTCCGCCCACCGCCTCCCGCCGTGGGCAGACGTTCCGTCGGGTCTCCCCGGACCCTGGACGGCGTCCGGGGGAGGCACGGGTGGCCACGGCCCCCCGGCGCCGACCGGCCTGGTCAGCCGGCAAGGACATAAGCTGACCGCAAGAACCTGCATGTCACCGGGCTCCGAAGACGCAGCCCCACCCGCACGCTCGCCCCGGGAGCCACCCACGATGCCCGCCGCCACGCACCCCGCATACCCGGTCGGCCTGCGCCTGACCAACCGCAAGACCGTCGTCATAGGCGGCGGCCAGGTGGCCCAGCGCCGCCTCCCGGCCCTGATCGCCGCGGGCGCGGACATCACCCTGATCTCCCCGTCCGCGACCCCCTCCGTGGAGGCCATGGCCGACGCGGGCGAGATCCGCTGGACCCGCCGCCGCTACGAGGAGGGCGACCTCGCGGACGCCTGGTACGTCCTGATCGCGACCGGCGACCGCGCGGCGAACGCCGTCGCCTCCGCCGAAGCGGAGCGGGGCCGCACCTGGTGCGTCCGCTCCGACGACGCCGAGGCCGCCACCGCGTGGACCCCCGCCACCGGCCGCACCGAGGGCGTCACCCTCGCCGTCCTGTCCACCGAGGCCGCCGACCGCGACCCGCGCCGCACCGCCGCCCTGCGCGACGCGCTCGTCGAGGCGCTGCGCGACGGCACGGTGACCGTCCAGCGCGAGCACACGGCGGGCGTCGCCCTCGTCGGCGGCGGCCCCGGCGACCCCGACCTCATCACCGTCCGTGGCCGCCGGCTCCTCGCCGAGGCCGACGTCGTCATCGCCGACCGGCTCGGCCCCCGCGACCTGCTCGACGAGCTCCCGCCGCACGTCGAGGTGATCGACGCCGCGAAGATCCCGTACGGCCGGCAGATGGGCCAGGAGGCGATCAACCAGGCGCTGGTCGACCACGCCAAGCAGGGCAAGGCCGTCGTCCGGCTCAAGGGCGGCGACCCGTTCGTCTTCGGCCGCGGCATGGAGGAGGCCCAGGCGCTGGCCGCCGAGGGCATCCCGGTCACGGTCGTCCCCGGCATCTCCAGCTCCATCTCGGTCCCCGGCGCGGCCGGCATCCCCGTCACGCACCGCGGCGTCGCCCACGAGTTCACCGTGGTCAGCGGCCATGTCGCGCCGGACGACGCGCGTTCCCTGGTCGACTGGTCCGCGATGGCCCGGCTCACCGGCACCCTCGTCATCCTCATGGGCGTCGACAAGATCGGGAAGATCGCCGAGGCGCTCGTCGCCCACGGCAAGGACCCGGCGACACCCGTCGCCCTCGTCCAGGAGGGCACCACCGCGGCCCAGCGCCGCGTGGACGCCACGCTGGCCACGGTCGGCGCCACCGTCGTCGCCGAGGGCGTCAAGCCCCCGGCCGTCATCGTGGTGGGCCCCGTCGTCCACGAGAACCCCGTTCGTAACCCGCGGTAACGTCAGTTCGTACCGAGCCGTTGGCACCGCACCCAGGACAAGGCAGTATCGACCCGTGGCAGAACCCAGAGGTCTCATCACCATCGAGGACCCCGACGACCCGCGCCTGCGCGACTACACCGGCCTGACCGACGTCGAGCTGCGCCGCAAGCGCGAGCCGGCCGAAGGCCTGTTCATCGCGGAGGGCGAGAAGGTCATCCGGCGCGCCCGCCTCGCCGGCTACCAGATGCGCTCGATGCTGCTGTCCGCGAAGTGGGTCGACGTCATGCGCGACGTCATCGACGAGGTCCCCGCCCCGGTCTACGCGGTCGCCCCCGACCTGGCCGAACAGGTCACCGGCTACCACGTGCACCGCGGCGCCCTCGCCTCCATGCAGCGCAAGCCGCTGCCCACGTCCGACGAACTCCTCGCCACCGCGCGTCGCGTCGTCGTCATGGAGTCCGTCAACGACCACACCAACATCGGCGCGATCTTCCGATCCGCCGCCGCCCTCGGCATGGACGCGGTCCTGCTCTCGCCCGACTGCGCGGACCCGCTCTACCGCCGCTCCGTCAAGGTCTCCATGGGCGCCGTCTTCTCGGTCCCGTACGCCCGCCTGGACGCCTGGCCCAAGTCCCTGGAGACGGTCCGCGCCGCAGGCTTCGAACTGCTCGCGCTCACCCCCGCCGAGCGGGCCAAGCCCCTCGACGAGGTCGCCCCGCACCGCATGGACCGGGTGGCGCTCATGCTCGGCGCCGAGGGCGACGGCCTGTCCACCAAGGCCCTGATGGCCGCCGACGAATGGGTCCGCATCCCCATGGCCCACGGCGTCGACTCGCTCAACGTGGGCGCGGCCGCCGCCGTCGCCTTCTACGCCGTCGCCACCGGACGCCCCGAACTCTGACCCGGCGGCCCCGCTCAACTCTCCGGCTGTGCCTGCGGTGAGCGCGGCGCGGCGCTCGCCGGACCGGACGGCCGGTGCTCGTCACCGAGCCCGCGCGAGGGGCCCTGACAGCCCTGCGCCGCCGCGATGGCCAGCGCCACCAGCAGCGTCACCACCACGAACACGAAGAGCCGCTGCCGCAGCAGCCGCGGATTGGCCGGGCGCAGCTTCTTGCCCGCGCCCGTCCCGTTCGTCCGCGGCGCCGGACGTCCCGCACCACTGCGCGGCGCCGGGCGTCC
>NZ_WWIA01000094.1 GCF_009870065.1 Streptomyces sp. SID5785
ACCGGCGCTCGGCCTGAGCCCTGATCTCCACGTGTGCCGCGTGGGACGTCACGCGGAAGGCCTCCTCCCACGAGGCCAGCGCCCCGGACACCCCGCCCGCGGTTCCCCGGCGCCGGACGCGCCGGGCCAGGAGGCCGAGCGCCGCCAGGACCACGGCGAAGCTCCCGAAGATCACCAGCAGCGGCAGCGCGTCATTCATGGGGCGAGCCTACGGGGCGCGCCGGCGGCACCCCACCCCCCGTAGACTCCGCCCGTGTCCGCCATCGACGAGATCCGCCGCAGCAAGTACATCAGCCTCGCCACCCACCGCAAGGACGGCACCCCGGTCCCGACGCCGGTCTGGCACGTCGAGGGCCCCGGGGGCGAACTCCTGGTCCTGACGCCGGCCGCGTCGTGGAAGGTCAAGCGGATCCGGGCCGACAGCGCCGTCACGGTCACCGTCTGCGACCTGCGTGGCCGCACCGCACCGGACGCGGCCACGCTCACCGGTACCGCCCGTCTCCTCGACGAGGAGGAGACCGCGGCCGCTCAGGTCCTGCTCGGCAAGCGGTACGTCACGTCGCGCGTCGGGAACTGGTTCGCGAAGGTGCTGCGCCTGCCCAAGAAGCCGAACATCGGCATCGCCGTCACCCTCTGACCCCTGATCCGTGGCCCCCTGACCTCTGATCTCGGGCCGGCGGGCGGCGCGGCCCGCCCGTCGGCCCGCCCGCGTCACGGCAGGACGTGTCCGGCCGCGCGGAACAGGCGGTACCACTCCTCGCGGGTGAGCGGGAGGTCGGAGCCCGCCGCCGACTCGGCGACCCGGCCCGGGTTGGTGGTGCCGAGCACGACCTGCATGTGCGCGGGGTGCCGGGTGATCCAGGCGACCGCGATGCCCGTGG
>NZ_WWIA01000882.1 GCF_009870065.1 Streptomyces sp. SID5785
GCGGGCGGGCGGTGAAACGGATGTGCATGTGGAAACGGTAGGGGGTCAGGGCCGTGCCCGTGTCACGGGCCAGCTCGGTGAGTCGGGGCAGGACCGTGCCCGGAGCGGTGCCGGGCCGCAGCCGTACGCGCAGGTCCGCGTCGAGCCGGCCGGGACGGACCCGCACCCGGGCCCGGCAGTGCGCGACGCCGTCGACCTCCGCCGCCCGCCCCGTGACCGCGTCCTCCACGGCCCGCGTGTGCACGGCGCTCTCGGGCACCGGCAGTGCGAGGCGCCGCCGTGCGCCGCCGCGCAGGAGCCGCGCCGACCAGAAGGCGAACGCGAGCGCGAGGACCGCGCATCCGACGCCCACGGCCGGCGCCCACCAGCCGTGGTCGCGCGCCGTGGCGAGCGCTTCCGGATCGACGAGCACCGCCCGGGCGGACGGCACCGGCCACCAGCCGGGCAGCGGCGGCGCCCACGCGGAACGGGTCAGTGCGAGCCAGACACCGGCCACGAGGAAGGCACCGCCGGCGAGGGCCAGCGCGAGCCGGTTGACGAACGTACGGCTGCCGGGCATCAGAGGGTGCCTCCCTGGTCCTCGTCGGTGGAACCGGTGACCGGGCGCGGGGCCGCCGGTCCCGGGGCGTCGGTCCGCGGTGCGGCCGGCTCCCACACCGGAGCCGGGCGGACCCGGACGCGCAGCCGGAGCGGGCGGGCCGGACCGCAGTCGTCGACGGCCCGCCGGGCCGCCTCCCCGACCAGCCGTCGCGCGGTGTCCCGGTCGCCGAAGGCGAGCCGGGCGCGGACGGCGACCCGGCGCCTGCCCGCCCGTACGCGCACGGCGTCGATCCCCGCGACCTCGCCGACGGCGTCCCGCACCAGCCGGGCCAGCGCGGCCCGGGTCACGGCGACCCGCACGCGCGGCCCGGGGGAGGACACCGTGAGCAGAGCGCGCCGGCCCGGCGTGACGGCCACGAGCACCATCAGCAGCCCCAGCACGCCGAGCGCACCGCCGGCCACCGCCACCGCCGGGTCACCTGGCCCGTGCGTCGACAGCCATCGCACGGCGTCCGCCCGCCACGGGGCCGCCGTGCCGTGCGCGAGACGGACCAGGGCGACATCCACCGCGAGGGCGCCGCACACCACGGCCGCCGGCACCGTGAGGCACACCGCGGGCACCCGGCGCGGCGACCACCAGCGGCGCGGGGTGCGCCCGGCCCCGGCCGCACCGGCTTCCCCGGGGACGGGCTCCGGGTCACCGCCGGGCGTCCGGGACAGCGCGGTGACGTCGATCCGCGCGCGCGTCACGTCCAGACCCGTCAAGTGGCCCGTGCGGTCCACGACATGGGCCCGCAGCCGGCGGACCGTGTCCGCGAGCGGCACGCGCGCGGGCAGGTCCACCTCGACCGCGACGGCCGCGTGCCGCCCGTTCACCCGGGCGGCACCCTTCGCGAGGGCGCCCGGGCCGCCGCCCGCCGCCTCGGCCGCCGCCCGCTCCACGATGCGGCGCACCGCCCGGTCCGACACGACGGTCGTGCCGCGCGCGGCCGCCGTACTCATCGCCGGCCCCGTTCGTAGGCGTCCCGCAGGTCGCTCAGTCTGCCGCCCTGCTCGAACCAGCGGCCCACCGCCCAGCCCAGGCCGCCGAGCGCGGCCACGAGCAGGAACGCCCCGAAGCCGCCGAAGTACGCGGCGAACGCCAGCGCCATGCCCGCGACCGCCCCGAGGAACGCCCTGTCCCCTGTCACTGCTGTCCCCTCTCGACTCCGGACCGGTAGGCCACTCACTCGACGCGCGTGTCGCTGTCCGGCGCCTGGTCGTCCTCGGGCAGGTGCACGTCGTTGATCGTGACGTTGACCTCGACGACCTCCAGGCCCGTCACCCGCTCCACGGCGGAGACGACGTTCTCGCGCACCTCGCGGGCCAGGTCCGCGATCGGCACCCCGTACTCCACGACGAGGTCCAGGTCGATCGCCGTCTGCCGCTCGCCGACCTCGACCTTGACGCCGCGTCCGACGTTCGGGCGGCCGCCCGGCACCCGGTCGCGCACGGCGCCGA
>NZ_WWIA01000883.1 GCF_009870065.1 Streptomyces sp. SID5785
CCGGCGCAGTGCCGCGCTGATCCTGCTCGGCGGCGGCGCGACCGCGGCCGGGCTCTGGCAGATCGGCGGCGGCACCGACCCCGGCGAGCCCGGGGCGGGTGCGGCGGCCCCGGCGGGCGAGGCGTTCGACGAGTCGTACCGGGGGCGGCGCCTTCAGGGGGCGCCGGTGCCCGGCCCGGCGGACGCCTGGGAGGTCACGGTCGACGGGCGTCCGCTGCATCTGATGCGGCGCGCCGACGGCTCGTACCTGACCATGGTCGACCACTACACCTCGCACCCCAGCGCGCGGGCCGCGGCCCGCGCCGCCGTCGACGAGCTCGGCGAGCAGTCGCTGCGGGCCCCCGAGAACCGGAAGGCGTGAGGCGGGTGGCCCACACACGACAGAACCAGCGGTCCCTGACGAAGGCGCAGAAGCGCCGCTTCGTGGACGCCGTCCTGGCCCTCAAACGGCAGGGCCGCTACGACGAGTTCGTCCGCACGCACATCGACTTCTACCAGGGCGACGGGGACGGCGGGCTGCGCGTCGCGCACATGACGCCGTCGTTCTTCCCGTGGCACCGCAAGTTCCTGCTGGAGTTCGAGCGGGCGCTCCAGCGGATCGACGCGGGGGTCTCGGTCCCGTACTGGGACTGGACCGCGGACCGTTCGCCCACCTCGTCGCTGTGGGGCGAGGACTTCCTCGGAGGCAACGGGCACAGCTCCGACCGGCGGGTGACGACCGGCCCGTTCGCCCGCGGCGGCGGGCACTGGACGATCACCGAGGCGGTCACCGACGGGGACTTCCTGATGCGGGAGTTCGGGCGGCCGCGCCAGCCCGTGTCGCTGCCGAGCGCGGCCCAGCTGGCGGGCGCGCTCGGCGAGAGCCGCTACGACGCGGAGCCCTGGAACTCGACGGCCTCGTCGGGGCTGCGCAACAAGCTGGAGGGCTGGCCGGTGCGGCGCGGCGACGGCACCTGGTTCAACCACAACCTGGTGCACCGCTGGGTCGGCGGGCACATGCTCGGCGCCGGTTCGGTCAACGACCCGGTGTTCTGGCTGCACCACTCGTTCGTCGACCTGTGCTGGTCGCGGTGGCGTGCGAAGCACCCGAAGGCGGACCCGTACCTGCCGCTGCGCCGGCCCGGGCTCGGGGACTCCCAGCACGGGCGGGTCCTCGCGGCCGGTGACGTGATGCCGCCGTGGAACACCCCGGTGCGCGACATGCTCGACCACAGCACCCTGTACCGCTACGCCTGACGGCCCGTCCGGCCTCCGGCACGACAGCGCCCCCGGCACGACAGAGCCCCCGGCTCCACCGTGCCGGGGGCTCCGAACCGCTGTCGCGGCGGGGTGTCAGCCGCCGTAGCCGGCGTCGCCGTAGCCCTCGTCGCCGTAGCCGCCACCGTGGCCGCCGTGGTGGCCGTGGTCCATGCCGCCACCGCTGTTGTTCACGCAGGTGTTGCCGAACGCCGGGTTCAGGACACCGATGACGTCCACGGTGTTGCCGCAGGCGTTGACCGGGATGTGGACGGGAACCTGGACCAGGTTGCCCGACAGAACGCCCGGGGAACCGGCGGCGAGGCCCTCGGCGCCGGCGTCGGCCATGGCCAGTCCGGCGCCGCTGAGCACCACAGCACCCGTGCCGAGAGCGACAGCGGCTGCCTTCGCGATGCGAGACATCACGTTCTCCTTCTGCTTGCCAGTGCGGCCGCGTGATCGCAGCCGTCGCCTCTTCAACGGCAGAGCGCCGCACTCGTCACGCCTGATACTTGGATACATCCGGAAAAGGGGAGGAATCATGCCCCATCCGGCGGGCAGATGCGCCCCTTCCGTGGAGGATTTGCACGATAACTCCCCGATCGCCCCGTCGTTCCTGAAGTAACGACGGAACGTGATGTACCGGGCATCGGCGACGAGGAGAACGAGCGCGTATGAAGGTCATCTGTGTCGGCGGAGGTCCCGCGTCCCTGTATCTGGCCGTGCTCCTGAAGCAGCAGGACCCGCGCCGCCGGATCCAGGTCCACGAGAAGAACCCGGCCGGCGCCACGTACGGCTGGGGCGTCACCTACTGGCCCGACATGCTCGACACGCTGCTGCGGCACGACGAGCCGTCCGCCCGCGCCGTCGACCGGCACTCGCTGCGCTGGCGGGACGGCGTCGCGCACGTCGGCGACCGGATCACCGTGCACGAGGGCGACGAGGGCCGCGCCATCGGCCGGCACCGGCTGCTCGCCCTGCTGTCCGACCGGGCGGCCGAGCTCGGCGTCGAGATCACGTACGGGAGCACGGTGGCGCCCGGGGACCCGCTGCTCGAGGGCGCCGACCTCGTCGTCGCCGGGGACGGGGCGCGCAGCGCGCTGCGCGAGCGGCACGCCGGGCGGTTCGGCACCCGGATCACCACCGGCACCAACCGCTTCGTCTGGCTCGGCACCACGAAGGTGTTCCGCTCCTTCACCTTCGCGTTCGCCGAGACGGACCACGGCTGGGTGTGGGCCTACGCGTACGGGTTCGACGGCGAGCACAGCACCTGCATCGTCGAGTGCGCGCCCGCGACCTGGAGCGGGCTCGGCCTCGACACGATGGAGCGGGAGGAGGCGCTGCGGCTGCTCGAGAAGCTGTTCGCCGGGCCGCTGGACGGGCACCGGCTCATCGGGCGCACCGACGCCGACGGCCCCTCGCAGTGGCAGTGCTTCCCGACCGTCACCAACACCGCCTGGTCGCACGGCAATCTGGTGCTGATCGGCGACGCCGCCCACACCACCCACTACTCGATCGGCGCCGGCACCACCCTCGCGATGCAGGACGCGATCGCGCTCGCCGCCGAGCTGCGCGACGGCCGGCCGCTCGCCGAGTCCCTCGCCGCGTACGAGCGCACCCGCCGGCACGAGCTGCTGCCGCTGCAGAGCGCCGCCCGCTACAGCGCCGCCTGGTACGAGGACCTGACCCGGTACATCGGCCTGGCGCCGCACCAGATGTTCGCCCTGCTCGGCCAGCGCCACTCGCCGCTGCTGCCGTACGTGCCGCCGCAGCTCTACTACCGCCTGGACCGGGCCGTCGGCCGGGCGCAGCCGCTGCGCGAACTGAAGCGGCGGCTCGGGCACGGGCTCGCCCGGATGCTGCAGAGCCGCTGACCGCATTGCAGCGCGATAACGCAGGGTTGCCCGGGGCCGCGGGCCTCGTTGAACAGGCCATGGAGCAGCGGACCGTGGAGCAGCAGCAGAGCAGCGAGCCCACCGACACCCCGATCTACGAGACCGTGGTGCGCCTGTGGAGCTCCCGGGGCAGGACCCTGCCGCGGCAGGCGGCGCCCGCCCGGCAGGCCCGCGGCTGGGTGCGGGTCGACGCCTTCGGCGCGGGGGCGCCGACGCGCCGCACCTGACCCCGGGCGCCCCACGAATGCCGCGGCCAAGATGCGGAACGCGGCGCCCGGGGGTCAGCTGGGTAGGTCATATCCCCCATTTTCAGGGAGAAACAATGCGTCTTCGCGCATTCGCCGCTTCCGCGGCGCTGGCCGGCGTCGCCGTGCTGGGTTCCGCGACCATGGCCATGGCGGACGACGGTCCTGACGGCTCCACCGCCGTCGGCGTCGCGCAGGACAGCCCGGGCGTCCTGTCCGGCAACGTCCTCCAGGTGCCGATCCACGTTCCGGTCAACGCCTGCGGCAACTCCGTGGACGTGCTGGCGCTGCTCAACCCGGCGTTCGGCAATGCCTGCGTGAACGACTGACGTCACCACCGCACGCGGGTGCGCCCGCCGGCCACGTCGCCGGCGGGCGCATCCGCGCGTTCAGCCCCCCGGGTTCCCCAGCTCGCGGTCCACGATCCGGCCCCACTCCTCGACGACCCGCGCCCGTCGCGGTCCGTCGTCCGTGAGCAGATGGGCGAGGCCGAGCCCCCGGGCCATGTCGAGCAGCCCCTGCACGGTCTCGCGCACACCCGGGCGGGACTCGTCGGCGCCGAGCAGCTCCACCGCCATGCGGTGCGTCTCGCGGCCGACCCGGGCCTCCAGCTCGGCGACCCGCCCGCCGAGCTGCGGCTCGTTCGACGCGGCGACCCACAGGTGCAGGGCCGCGCGGAACAGCGGGCCCGTGTACAGGTCGACCAGGGCCGCGACGGCCTGCGCGCGGCCCGCGGGGCGCAGCGCGCGCAGCGCCACCGAGCGCTCCTCGGCCACGTACTCGACGGCCGCGGTGAACAGGTCCTCGCGGGTCGGGAAGTGGTGCTGGGCCGCGCCGCGCGAGACGCCCGCGTGCTCCGCGACGACCGAGACGGTCGAACCCGACCAGCCGCGCTCGGCGAGGCAGGCCACGGCGGACTCCAGGAGCCGCCTGCGGGTCGCGCGCGAGCGGTCCTGCTTCGGCGGCGCGGCGGCGCGCCCGGTCGCTGCGCGCGGGGTCACAGCACCCATGCGGGGTCCCGTCGTTCGAGGAAGGCCGTCATCCCCTCCCGGGCCGGTGCGGAGCCGAAGAGGCGTGCCGACAGCTCCTGCAGCGTGCGTGTGTCCCGGTCGAAGGCTTCCAGGACCTTAACCGTGAGCAGCGCCTTCGTCTCGGCCAGGGCCCCCGGCTCGGCCCTGCGCAGCCCGTCGAGGACGGGCGCGAGCTCGGCGTCCACGGCGTCGCCGCACGCCGTGACGAGCCCGGCCCGCACGGCCTCGGCCGCGTCGAAGCGCTCCCCGGTCAGGTAGTGGCGGGCCACCGCGCGCGGGTCGAGCCGGGGCAGCAGCGGCAGCGAGATCACGGCGGGCGCGACCCCGATGCGCACCTCGGTGAAGGCGAACGTGGACGCGGTCGAGGCGAGCGCGATGTCGCAGGCCCCGAGCAGCCCGAGGCCGCCCGCCCGCACATGCCCGTCGACGCGGGCGACGACGGGCTTCGGCAGGGCGACGATCCCGCGGAGCAGACCGACGAGGGCGTCCGGGTGCGGCGGGTCGCGCAGGTCGGCGCCCGCGCTGAACGTGCCGCCGGTGTGGGTGAGGACGACGGCCCGTACGTCCGGGTCGGCCCCGGCGCGGGCGAGCCGGGCGCCGAGCTGGTCGACGAGGGCGTGCGACAGGGCGTTGCGGTTGCCCGGCGAGTCCAGGGTGAGCGTCGTGACGCCGCGCTCGTGGGCGGCGCGGACCATCGGGTCGTCGGCCATGCGGATGTCAGCTCTCCCTCAGCAGGCGGCGCAGGATCTTCCCGGAGGCCGCGCGCGGCACGGACTCGGTGAAGGCGACGCGGCGGATCTTCTTGTACGGGGCGACGTGCCCGGCGACGAAGTCGCGCACGGCGTCCTCGGTGAGCGCGGGGTCGGCGCGGACGACGAAGGCCTTCGGGATCTCGTTGCCGTCCGCGTCCGGGACACCGACGACGGCCGCGTCGGCGATGCCGTCGTGGGTGAGCAGCAGGGCCTCCAGCTCGGCCGGGGCGACCTGGAACCCCTTGTACTTGATGAGTTCCTTCACCCGGTCGACGACGAACAGCCAGCCGTCCTCGTCGACCCGGCCGACGTCGCCGGTGTGCACCCAGCCGTCGGCGTCGATCATCGCGGCGGTGGCCTCGGGCCGTCCGAGGTAGCCCTTCATGACCTGCGGGCCGCGGACGAGGATCTCGCCGCTGTCGCCGGGCGGCAGGTCCCGGTCCGGGTCGTCGAGCGAGACGACGCGCATCTCGGTCGAGGCGAGGAGCTTGCCGACGGTGCCCGGCGGCGGGTTCTGCGCGGCCGTCGGCACGACGTGCGTGCCCGGCGACAGCTCCGTCATGCCGTACGCCTGGCCGACGGGCGGCAGGCCGAGCCGGCGCGAGCAGGCCTCGGCGAGGTCCGCGTCGAGCGGGGCGGCGGCGCTGATCAGACGGCGCAGGGACGACAGGTCGTAGCCCTCGACGGCCGGGTGCTTGGCGAGGGCCAGCACGATCGGCGGGGCCACGTACAGGGACGTGATGCGGTGTTTCTCGATCGCGGCGAGGAACGTGTCGAGCTCGAAGCGGGGCAGCACGACGACGGTGGCGCCCTGCCGCAGCGGGCCGTTCATCAGGGCGGTGAGGCCGTAGATGTGGAAGAAGGGCAGCACGGCGAGGATGCGTTCGCCGGGGCCCATCGGGACGAGCGGTTCGAGCTGGGCGAGATTCGTGGCGATGTTGCGGTGGGTGAGCATGACGCCCTTGGGGACGCCGGTGGTGCCCGACGAGTACGGCAGGACGGCCACGTCGGCGGCCGGGTCGACCGCCACGTCGGGGACCGGGGCGCCGGTGCCGAGCATGTCGAGCAGGGAGCGCAGCCCGGAGTCGCCGGCCGGGTCGCACACGAAGATCTCGCGGACGCCGCCCGCCAGGTCGGCGGCGGCGCGGGCCTGCGCGGCCAGCGGGGTGACGGACACGATCCAGCGGGCGCCCGAGTCCGTGAGCTGCTTGGCGAACTCCTCCGGCGTGGCCAGCGGGTGCACGGTGGTGACCACGGCCCCGGCGCGGGTCGCGGCGTAGAAGGCCACCGGGTAGGCGATCGTGTTGGGGCTGTGCAGCGCCACGACGTCGCCGGGGCGCACGCCCGCCTCGGCGAGACCGGCGGCGACGCCCCGGTGGAACGCGTCGACCTGCGCGTACGTGAGCGTCGTGCCGGCCACCCCGTCGACGAGGGCCGGGGTGTCGCCGCGGGCCGCGGCACCCCCGAGCACGGCGTCGTGGATGGGCAGGTCGACCATCGCGACGTCCGCGTACTCACTCCGGAACACCATGCCAACTCCTCGTCGTTGAAGGGCTGTCGGACGGCAGACTCGCAGGACTCAGTACGACTTGGGCAGACCCAGGCTCTGGTGGGACACGTAGTTGAGGATCATCTCCCGGCTGACCGGGGCGATCCGGGCCACGCGCGAGCCGGTGATCAGGGAGGCGAGGCCGAACTCACGGGTCAGGCCGTTGCCGCCCAGGGTGTGCACGGACTGGTCGACGGCGCGCACACACGCCTCGGCGGCCGCGTACTTCGCCATGTTGGCGGCCTCGCCCGCGCCGATGTCGTCGCCCGCGTCGTACAGGTGCGCCGCCTTCTGCATCATCAGCCGGGCGAGCTCCAGCTCGATGTGCACCTGGGCGAGCGGGTGGGCGATGGCCTGGTGGGAGCCGATGGGGTCCTTCCACACGGTGCGCTCGCGGGCGTACGCGACGGCGCGGCCGACCGCGTAGCGGCCCATGCCGATCGCGAACGCGGCCGTCATGATGCGCTCCGGGTTGAGCCCGGCGAACAGCTGGAGCAGTCCCGCGTCCTCGTCGCCGACGAGCGCGTCGGCGGGCAGCCGCACCTCGTCGAGGGTCAGCTCGAACTGCTTCTCCGGCGCCTGGAGTTCCATGTCGATCTGCCGGCGGCCGAAGCCGGGCGTCTCGCGCTCCACGATGAACAGGCAGGGCTTGAGCTTCCCGGTCCGCGCGTCGGAGGTGCGGCCGACGACGAGCGTGGCGTCGGCGATGTCGACGCCGGACACGAACACCTTGCGGCCGTTCAGCACCCAGGTGCCGTCGTCCTCCTTGCGGGCCGTCGTGGTGATGCGGTGCGAGTTCGACCCGGCGTCGGGCTCGGTGATGCCGAAGGCCATGGTGCGGCTGCCGTCGGCGAGCCCGGGCAGCCAGGCCCGCTTCTGCTCCTCGGTGCCGAAGCGGGAGATGACGGTGCCGCAGATCGCGGGCGACACGACCATCATCAGGAGCGGCGAGCCCGCGGCGCCCAACTCCTCAAGCACGATGGCGAGTTCGTATATCCCGCCGCCGCCACCGCCGTGCGTGTCGGGCAGGTTCACACCCAGGTAGCCGAGCTTCGCCGCCTCGGCCCACAGCTCCTGAGGGTGGCCGCCCGCGCCGGTGACACGGGTCAGGTAGTCGCGGCCGAAGCGCTTGCCGAGCGCGGCGACGGCGGCGCGCAGGTCCTGGTGCTCCTGGCTCTCGAGGACAGTGCTCATGCGGGCGTTTCCTCCACTACGACGGCCAACAGGGATCCCACCTCGACCTGGCGGCCGACGGCGGCGTGCAGGGCGGTGAGCGTTCCGGTGGCGGGGGCGCAGATGCGGTGCTCCATCTTCATCGCCTCCAGCCAGATCAGGGGCTGTCCGCCGGTGACCGCGGCGCCCTCCGCGAGGCCCTCCGCGAGGCGGACCACGGTGCCCGGCATCGGGGCGAGCAGGGAGCCGGGGGCGCGCTGCTCGCGCGGGTCGGTGAAGCGGGGCAGGGCGGTGAGCGCGGTGCCGTTCACATGGACGCGGTCGCCGTACGCGGCGACCGCGAACCGGCGGCGCACACCGCCCGCCTCGAGGACGACGAGGCCGGGGGCGGCGTGGACGACCTCCACGCCGTCGGCCGCGAGGCCGCCCGCGCGGGTGTGCCGGTAGCGGACCTCGTGCTCGGTGCCGTCCGGCTCCGTGCGGTAGGTGCGGGTCTGCGGCTGCGAGGGGACGTTGCGGAACCCGCCGAAGCGCGAGGGGGCGCGGGCGGCCGCGGCGAGGGCGGCGGCGAGCGGCGCGTACGGGTCCTCGTCGGGGGCGGTGAGCTCGTCGAGGTGCCGGTCGTAGAACCCGGTGTCCATGCGGGCGGTGGTGAACTCGGGGTGCCGCAGGGAGCGCACGAGCAGCGCGCGGTTGGTGACGGGGCCGTGCACCTCGGCACGGTCCAGGGCGCCCGCGAGGGCGCGGACGGCGGCGGCGCGGGTGGGCGCGTGCGCGACGACCTTGGCGAGCATCGCGTCGTAGTGCACGCCGATCGTGTCGCCGCCGGTGTACCCGGTGTCGAGGCGGACCCCCGGTGGCACGGTCAGCCGGTGCAGGGTCCCGGTCTGCGGGGCGAATCCGGCGCCCGGGTCCTCGGCGTACAGCCGTGCCTCGACCGCGTGGCCGCGGGGTGCGGGCGGCTCGGGGTCGAGCGCCTCGCCCTCGGCGACGCGCAGTTGCAGGGCGACGAGGTCGAGGCCGAACACGGCCTCGGTGACGGGGTGTTCGACCTGGAGCCGGGTGTTCATCTCCAGGAAGTGCGCGGTGCCGTCCGGGGCGACGAGGAACTCGACGGTGCCCGCGCCCACGTAGTCGACGGCGCGCACGGCGCGTTCGGCGAGCGCGGCGGTCTCCGCGAGGACCGCCGCGGGCAGTCCGGGTGCGGGCGCCTCCTCGACGACCTTCTGGTGGCGGCGCTGCAGCGAGCAGTCGCGGGTGCCGAGGATCCAGACCGTGCCGTGGGTGTCGGCGAGCACCTGCACCTCGACGTGCCGGCCGCCCTCGACGTACGGCTCGGTGAAGACCGTGCCGTCGCCGAACGCGGAGAGCGCCTCGGCGCGGGCCGCCTCCGTCTCGCCCGGCAGGTCGGCGAGGGCGCGCACGATCCGCATCCCGCGCCCGCCGCCACCGGCCGACGCCTTGACCAGGACCGGCAGGTCGGCCTCGGTGACGTCGGTGAGCGGGGCGATGCCCATGAGGTCCTTGGCCCGCGTCTTGGAGGCCATCGCCTCGATCGCGGCGGGCGGCGGACCGATCCAGACGAGTCCGGCGTCGAGGACGGCGCGGGCGAAGTCCGCGTTCTCGGAGAGGAATCCGTAGCCCGGGTGCACGGCGTCGGCGCCCGCGTCGAGGGCGGCCTTCACGACGAGGTCGGCGCGCAGGTACGTCTCGGCGGGGGTGGCGCCCGGGAGGCGTACGGCGAGGTCGGCCGTCCGGACGTGGAGCGCGTCCGCGTCCGGGTCGGAGTGCACGGCGACGGTACGGATGCCGAGGTCGCGGCAGGTGCGGAAGACGCGGCAGGCGATCTCGCCGCGGTTGGCCACAAGAACAGAGGTGATCACTGGAGCCTCACATCCGGAAGACGCCGAAGCCGCCGCGGGCGCCCTCGTACGGTGCGGTGTGGATCGCGGACAGGCAGATGCCGAGCACGGTGCGGGTGTCGCGGGGGTCGATGACGCCGTCGTCGTAGAGCCGCCCGGACAGGAACATCGGCAGCGACTCGGCCTCGATCTGCTGCTCGACCATCGCGCGCAGCGCGGCGTCCGCGTCGTCGTCGTAGGGCCGGCCCTTCGCGGCGGCGGACTGCCGGGCCACGATCGACAGGACGCCGGCGAGCTGCTGCGGGCCCATGACGGCGGACTTGGCGCTCGGCCAGGCGAACAGGAAGCGGGGGTCGTAGGCCCGGCCGCACATGCCGTAGTGCCCGGCCCCGTACGAGGCGCCCATGAGGACGGACAGGTGCGGTACGCGGGAGTTGGAGACCGCGTTGATCATCATCGAGCCGTGCTTGACGATGCCGCCCTGCTCGTACTCCCTGCCGACCATGTAGCCGGTGGTGTTGTGGAGGAAGAGGAGCGGGATGTCGCGCTGGTTGGCGAGCTGGATGAACTGGGCGGCCTTCTGCGACTCCTCGCTGAACAGCACGCCCTGCGCGTTGGCGAGGATGCCGACGGGGTAGCCGTGCAGCGCCGCCCAGCCGGTGACGAGGCTGGTCCCGTACAGGGGCTTGAACTCGTCGAAGTCCGAACCGTCGACGATCCGCGCGACGACCTCGCGGGGGTCGAACGGCACCTTCAGGTCCTCGGGGACGATCCCGAGCAGCTCCTCCGGGTCGTACGCCGGCGGTGCGACGTCCACAGGCTGTGGATCGGCGTACGCCTTGCGGTGGTTGAGGCGGGCGACGACGCGGCGGGCCTGGCGGATCGCGTCCTGCTCGTCGAGCGCGAAGTGGTCGGCGAGGCCGGAGGTGCGGGCGTGCATCTCGGCGCCGCCGAGCGACTCGTCGTCGCTCTCCTCGCCGGTCGCCATCTTCACCAGCGGCGGCCCGCCGAGGAACACCTTCGCCTTGTCCTTGACCATGATGACGTGGTCGGACATCCCGGGGATGTAGGCGCCGCCGGCCGTGGAGTTGCCGAAGACGACGGCGACGGTGGGGATGCCCGCGGCGGACAGCCGGGTGAGGTCCCGGAAGATGGCGCCGCCCGGGATGAAGATCTCCTTCTGGGAAGGCAGGTCGGCGCCGCCGGACTCGACGAGGGAGACGCAGGGCAGCCGGTTGGCGTGGGCGATCTCGTTGGCACGCAGGGCCTTCTTCAGCGACCACGGATTGCTGGCGCCGCCGCGCACGGTGGGGTCGTTGGCCGTGATCAGGCACTCGACGCCCTCGACGACACCGATGCCGGTGACGAGGGACGCGCCGACCGTGTGGTCGCTGCCCCAGGCCGCGAGCGGGGACAGCTCGAGGAACGGGGTGTCCGGGTCGAGGAGCAGCTCGATCCGTTCGCGGGCGAGGAGCTTGCCGCGGCCCCGGTGCCGCTCGACGTACTTCGGGCCGCCGCCCCCGATCGCCTTCTCGTGCTCGGCGTCCAGCGCGGAGAGCTTGTCGAGGAGGGCGGCGCGGTGCGCGGCGTAGTCGTCGGACCGGGTGTCCAGGGCGCTGGCCAGGACGGTCACAGGAGTGCCTCCGGGAGGTCGAGGTGGCGGGAGCGCAGCCATTCGCCGAGGCCCTTGGCCTGCGGGTCGAAACGGGCCTGAGCCGCGACGCCCTCGCCGAGGAGCCCCTCGACGGTGAAGTTGAGGGCGCGCAGGTGCGGCAGGAGATGCCGGGTGACGGTCAGGTCGGCGGTCTCCGGGAGGAGTTCCCTGAGGCGGGCCACGGTGAGGGTGTGGGCGAGCCAGGGCCAGGCGTCCTCGGTGAGCGCCCAGACCCCGATGTTGGCGTCGCCGCCCTTGTCGCCGCTGCGGGCGCCCACGACGTGGCCGAGGGGGGCCCGGCGGGTGGGGCCCGACGCGGTGTACGGGGGCGGCTCGGGCGGCTCGACCGGTTCCAGGGGGCGGGTCGGCCCGTCGTACGCGGACACGTCGCGCCGGGTGCCGTCGGGCAGGACGGCGACGTGCGGGACGTCGGCCCGGTCGACGTGGGCGGCCTCGAACACGCCGTAGGGGGCGCCCCGGCCGGGCGGCGCCGTGACGTGGAACCCCGGGTACGAGCCGAGGGCCAGCTCGACGGCGGCGCCGCTCAGGGTGCGGCCGACGGCGTCCTGGTCCGGGTCGCGCACGACGAGCCGGAGCAGGGCGCTCGCGGTCTCCTCGGTGGCGGCGTCCGGGTGGTCGGTGCGGGCCAGCTCCCAGCGGACGTGCGCCGGGCGGGACCCGGCGGCGTCGAGGGCGGCGTCCATCTGGGCGCGGACGAGTGCGGCCTTGCGGTCGATGTCGAGGCCGGTGAGGACGAACACGACCTCGTTGCGGAAGCCGCCGAGCCGGTTGAGACCCGTCTTGAGGGTCGGCGGCGGGGCCTCGCCGCGCACGCCGTGCACGAGGACCCGGTCGGGGCCCTGCTGCGCGAGCCGGACGGAGTCGAGCCGGACGGTGACGTCGGGTCCGGCGTAGCGGGCGCCGCCCGTCTCGTAGAGCAGCTGCGCGGTGACGGTGCCGACGTCGACGAGGCCGCCGGTGCCGGGGTGCTTGGTGATGACGGCGGAGCCGTCCTCGTGGATCTCGGCGAGCGGGAAGCCGGGCCGCCGCAGGTCGGCGGCGTGCGCGGCGAACTGCGAGTAGTTGCCGCCGGTGGCCTGCGTCCCGCACTCCAGGACGTGCCCGGCGACGGTGGCGCCCGCGAGCCGGTCGTACGCGTCGGGGCCCCAGCCGAAGTACCAGGCGGCGGGCCCGGCGACGAGCGCGGCGTCGGTGACGCGGCCGGTGACGACGATGTCCGCACCGGCCTCCAGGCACGCGGCGATGCCGGCTCCGCCGAGGTAGGCGTTGGCGGTCAGGGCGCCGGGGAAGCGGCCGGTGGGCAGCAGGTCGTCGCCCTCGACGTGGGCGACGCGCACGGGGGCGCCGGTGCGCGCGGCCACCTCCCGCACGGCGTCGGCGAGTCCGGCCGGATTGAGGCCGCCCGCGTTGACCACGATCCGCGTCCCGCGGTCGGCCGCGAGGCCGAGGCACTCCTCCGCCTGGCGCAGGAAGGTGCGGGCGTAGCCGCGCGCGGGGTCCTTCAGGCGGTCGCGGCCGAGGATCAGCAGGGTCAGCTCGGCGAGGTAGTCGCCGGTGAGGACGTCGAGCGGGTCCCCGCCGGTCAGCATCTCGCGCATCGCGTCGAACCGGTCGCCGTAGAACCCCGAGGCGTTGCCGATCCGCAGCGGCGTCTTCGGTCCGCTCATGCGGGCGCGCCTCCCCGGGGCGCGCGGCCCGGCCCGGGCGGACCGGCGAAGGCCTGCGCGATGTCCAGCCAGCGGTCGGCGTCGGGGCCCGTCGCCCGGACGGCGAGGTCGTCGCGGTGGGCGCGCTGGGTGACCAGGAGACAGAAGTCGAGCGCGGGGCCGGTGACGCGCTGGGCCGCGTCCTCGGTCCCGTACGTCCACGGGGCGCCGTCCGGCAGGACGAGCTCGACCCGGAACTCCTCGTCCGGCGCGGGCAGTCCGTGCGCCCCGAACGCGAAGGGGCGGGCCCGGACGCCGATGCGGGCGATGTGGCGCAGCCGGCCGGTGGGGGTGCGGGTGACGCCGAGCGCGTCGGCGACGTCCTGGCCGTGCGCCCAGGTCTCCATGAGCCGGCCCGTCGCCATCGACGCGGCGGACATCGGCGGCCCGTACCAGGGGAACCGGGCCCGGCTCCCGGCCGCGTCCCGCAGCGCCTTGTCCAGCCGGGCCCGGCCGTCCCGCCACGCCGCGAGCAGCTCGGCGGGGTCCCGGGCGGCGCCGGCCTCGGCCCCCTCGTCCACGAACGCGTCCGGCGCGGCGACCGCCTTCTCCACCAGCCCGGCGAACGCGGCCGGGTCCTCGACCGCGAGCAGCGCCGAGTGGTCGGTCCAGGCGAGGTGGGCGATCTGGTGGGCCACGGTCCAGCGGGGCGCGGGCGTGGGCGTCGCCCAGCGCTCCGCCGCCAGCCCGTCGACGAGGGCGTCCAGCTCCTCGCTCTCGTCCCGCAAGTCGTCGATCACGGACGGCGGTTCGGACACGGTGCGCTCCCTCGGGGCAGGGCGGTGTGCGGAGTGCCTGGAGCATGGCAGCGCGCCGGAAAACAATCAAGCGTGCTTGCATGAAAAAGTGCCGAGGGTTTCCTGGTGGCGGAAATCCGTCTGCGGGTGGTTCGGTGGCGGGTCAGTCCCGGAGGGGCGGGGCGGCCTTCGCGCCGCCCACCTGGGTGCGCACCGCGCCCATGCTCGCCGCGATGACCAGGGCGATGGCGAGCGCCTCCAGCCAGGACAGGGCCTGGCTCAGGATCAGGAAGCCCGCGAGGGCCGCGATCGCCGGCTCCAGGCTCATCATCACGGCGAAGGTCGACGCGGGCAGCCGGCGCAGGGCGATCAGCTCGAGGGTGTACGGCATCACCGAGGACAGGACGGCGACGGCCGAGCCCAGCCCCACGGTCACCGGGTCGAGCAGCCGGGTGCCGGAGGCCGCGATGCCGAGCGGCAGACACAGGATCGCGGCGACGGCCATCGCGAGCGCCAGCCCGTCCGCCTGCGGGAAGCGCCGGCCGGTGCGGGCACTGAAGACGATGTACAGGGCCCAGCACGCCCCCGCGGCGACGGCGAACGCGACGCCGACGGGGTCGAGGCCGCCGAGCCCGTCGCCCGCGCCGCCGAGCAGGAAGACGCCGCACAGGGCGAGGCCCGCCCACACCAGGTTGACCAGGCGGCGGGAGGCGAGGACGGAGAGGGTGAGCGGGCCGAGGACCTCGAAGGTGACGGCGAGGCCGAGCGGGATGCGGGCCGCGGCCTGGTAGAAGAGCAGGTTCATGCCGCCCATGGCGACGCCGAAGGCGACGACCGTGCCCCAGTCGGCGCGGGAGTGCCCGCGCAGCCGGGGCCGGCACACCACGAGCAGCACGAGCGCGGCCACGACCAGGCGCAGCGTCACGACGCCGACCGCGCCGGCGCGCGGCATCAGCGTCACCGCGAGGGCGCCGCCGAACTGGACGGAGACACAGCCCGCGAGCACGAGACCGACGGGGCCGAGCGCCGCGCGGCCGGTGCGCGGCGCGGCCGCCGCGGTGGACGGTGCGGCGGGCGCGGGGACCTGCGGCTGATGCCGGTCCGTGCGCGAACCGTTCACAAGGCCTCGGCCTCCCTGCTCTCTCGTCGAGTTCATTATTCTGGACTGCACCGATCACAGTACTGTACGGGGCTCGAAGGGCGGAGCCGCGTCGGGACCTCCACGCTAGGACCACCCGGCACGCCGCGTGAAATGCCTTCTGCGCTCCCGTTATGCTCCGCGGACATGAGCCGCGACCACGCCGTCGAGCTCCGGCACCTGCGCTGCTTCCTCGCCGTCGCCGAAGAAGCCAACGTCACCCGCGCCGCCGCCCGCCTCGGCCTCACCCAGCCCGCCGTCTCCCGCACGCTCGCCGCCCTGGAGAGCGCCCTCGGGGTCCGGCTCGTGGACCGCTCCACCCACCACCTCGTGCTCACCCCCGAGGGGCGCTCCTTCCACGAGAAGGCGACCGTCGCCGTCGCCGCGTTCGAGGACGCCCTCGCCGCCGCCCGCACCCCGCTGCGCCCGCTCCGGCTCGGACACGCCTGGTCGGCCGCCGGCGCCTACACGACCCCGCTGCTGCGCCGCTGGCGGCAGGAGCACCCGGACGTCCCGCTCGAACTCCTCCGCATCGACGACCGCACGGCAGGACTCACCCGGGGCGCCGTGGACGTCGCCCTGCTGCGCGGCCCCGTCGAGACGCCCGGCCTGGTGACCGAGCTGCTGCACGAGGAGGCGCGAGTCGCGGCCGTGCCCTCCGACAGCCCGCTGGCCCGGCACCGCACCCTGCGGCTGGCCGCGCTCGCGGGCGAGGTCATCGCGCTCAACACCGTGTCCGGCACGACGACCCTCGAACTCTGGCCGCCCGCCGCCCGCCCCACCGCCGCGCTGACCGTCGCCAACACCGACGACTGGCTCGCCGCGATCGCCGCCGACCAGGCCGTCGGCGTGACCTCCACCGCGACGGTCGGCATGCACCCGCACCCCGGGGTCACCTACGTCCCGCTCACCGACGCCCCGCCGCTGCCCGTCCACCTGGCCCGCCGCCCGGGCCCGGGCCACCCGTCGGTCCGGGATCTGATCGCGCTGGCGCACGAGGTCGCGGGTACGCACTAACGCTCACCAGGAGGCTCGCCCAGAGCCTCCGCCAGGACCTCCGCCAGGTGCCTGGCCCGTACCTCGCCGAGCTGCTCCAGCTGGGTACGGCAGGAGAAGCCGTCGCCCAGGAACACCGTGCCGGGCTCCGCCGCGCGGACCGCGGGGAGCAGGGTCTCCTCGGCACAGGCCGCGGAGACGTCGTAGTGGCCCGCCTCGAAGCCGAAGTTGCCGGCGAGGCCGCAGCAGCCGCCGGCCAGTTCGCCGGTGAGGCCCGCCTTCTCGCGCAGCCGCCGGTCCGCCGCGTCGCCCAGGACCGCGTGCTGGTGGCAGTGCGTCTGGCCCGTGACCGGGCGGTCGACGCGGGGCGGGGTCCAGTGCGGGGCGAGCCGCTCCAGGGCCTCGGCGAAGGTGACGACGCGGTCGGCGAGCTGCCGGGCCCGCGGGTCGTCGGGGAGGAGTTCGGGCAGGTCGGCGCGGAGCGCGGCCGCGCAGGACGGCTCCAGGACGACCACCGGCGCGCCCGCCTCCAGCGCCGGGCCCATCGTGTCCAGGGTGCGCCGGAGCACCGCCTTCGCCGCGTCCAGCTGGCCCGTCGAGACGTACGTCAGACCGCAGCACACCGGCCCCCCGGCCCGCGGCGGCGGCAGCGGGGTCAGGCCGGCGGCGCGCAGCACCCGTACGGCCGCATGCCCCACCCCCGGCGTCAGGTGCTCGGTGAACGTGTCCGGCCACAGCACCACCCGGCCCTCCGTCCCCGCCGGGGGCCGCCCGGGCCGCCACTCCGCGGTGAACGTGCGGGGCGCGAGCCGCGGAATCTCCCGCTCCGCCGCGATCCCGCCGAGCCGCTTCGCGACCGAGGCCGCCGCCGGTACACCCGCCAGCGCGTTGATCAGCCGCGGCGTGCGCGTCCGGGACACCAGCCGCAGCCACTGCGGCAGCCGGCCCAGCGCGTAGTGCGCTGCGGGACGCAGCCGGCCCGCGTAGTGGTGGTGCAGGAACTCCGCCTTGTACGTGGCCATGTCGACGCCCACCGGGCAGTCGCTGCGGCAGCCCTTGCAGGACAGGCACAGGTCGAGCGCGTCCCGCACCTCCGTCGACCGCCAACCGCCGGTGACGGTCTCACCGGCCAGCATCTCGTGCAGCAGCCGGGCGCGGCCCCGCGTCGAGTGCTCCTCCTCGCCGGTCGCCCGGAACGACGGGCACATCACGCCGCCGCCCGGACCGGCGCTCTCGGTACGGCACTTGGCGACGCCCACACAGCGCCGCACGGCCGCCGAGAAGTCCCCGCCGTCCTGCGGGTAGCCGAACGCGACGTCCACGGGACCGCGCGGCAGCACCGCGAAGCGCAGCTGCCCGTCGAGCGGGGCGGGCCGCACCAGCACCCCGGGGTTCAGCACGTCGGCCGGGTCCCACACCGCCTTGACCTGCTCGAACAGGCCGACGAGCGCGTCCCCGTACATCGCCGGGAGCAGCTCGGCGCGGGCCATGCCGTCGCCGTGCTCCCCCGACAGCGAGCCGCCGTGCGCGACGACGAGCGCGGCGAGGTCCTCGGAGAAGCGCCGGAAGCGCCGCACCCCGATCTCGGACAGGAGGTCGAAGTCGATGCGGACGTGGATGCAGCCGTCGCCGAAGTGCCCGTACGGGGTCCCGCGCAGCCCGTGCCCGGCGAGCAGCCCCCTGAAGTCCCGCAGATACGCGCCGAGTCGCGCGGGCGGCACCGCGCAGTCCTCCCAGCCCGGCCAGGCCTCGCTGCCGTCCGGCATCCGGGTCGCGGTCCCCGAGGCGTCCTCGCGGATCCGCCACAGTGCCCGCTGCCCCGCCGGGTCGGCGACGACCAGCGCGTCCAGGGCGTCGGCCGCCCGCACGATCCGCTCGGCGCCGGCCCGCGCCGCGGGCGCCGTCGCCCCGCCGGTCTCCACGAACAGCCACGCCCCGCCGCGCGGCAGCCCGGAGGGGTCCGGCACCAGATCGGCCGCCATGCCCTCCACGGTGAGCGGCCCGTGCGGCAGCAGACCCGCGGCCGCCTCGGCGGCGGCGCTCTCGTCCGCGTACCCGAGGACGGCGAGGGCCGTCGCCGCGGGCGCCTCGACCAGCCGGACCGTCGCCTCGGTGACGACGCCGAGGGTGCCCTCGGTGCCGCAGAAGAAGCGGGCGAGGTCCGTGCCGTTCTCCGGCAGGAGCGCGTCCAGGGCGTACCCGGAGATGCGGCGCGGCAGTCCGGCGTACGGCGCGAACCCGGTGCGTACGGAGGCCAGTTCGCGCTCGATGAGCGCGCGCAGGCCGTCGGGGGCGGCGCCGTCCTGCCAGCCCTGCGCGAGGCGGTGCCGGCCGCCGGACGCGGTGCGCACGTCGAGCGCGCGGACGTTGTCGGCGGTCGTGCCCCACGCGACGGAGTGCGAGCCGCAGGAGTTGTTGCCGATCATGCCGCCGAGCGTGCAGCGGCTGTGCGTGGACGGGTCCGGGCCGAAGCGCAGGCCGTGCGGCGCGGCCGCCCGCTGGAGCCGGTCCAGGACGAGGCCGGGCTGCACGCGGGCCGTGCGGCTGCCCGGGTCGAGGTCGACGATCCGGTCCAGGTGCCGGGTGAGGTCGAGGACGACGCCGGTGCCGGTGGCCTGCCCGGCGATCGACGTGCCGCCCCCGCGGGCGACGACGGGCACGCCGCGGTCCGCGCACAGCGCGAGGACGGCGGCCACGTCGTCGGCGTCGCGCGGTGCGACGACACCGCGCGGCACTCTTCGGTAGTTGGACGCGTCCATCGTGTGCAGGGCGCGCGCGGTGACGGAGAAGTCGACCTCGCCGCGCACGGACGTCCGCAGTTCCCGTTCCAGACCGTCCAGCTCATCCATGCCCTCCAGGATGCAGCCCCGGACGGCGCGCGGGGCACCCCGCCGGTCAGCCCCGCGCGCCCTCGAAGAAGTCGACGAGGTCGCCGGGCAGCCGCTCGACCGTCACCGGGCGCCCGCCGTCCCGCAGCGACCGGGTCGCCGCGACCCCGGCCGCGACCGCCTCGCGCGCGGCGACGGGGCTGGTGTCGGTGGCCCCGCCGTCCCGGACGAAGCGCAGGAACTCCGAGACGAGCAGCGGGTCGGAGCCGCCGTGCCCGCCGTCCTCCGGCTCCGGCATGCGGACCACGAGGTCGGCGTCGGCACGGTATCCGCTGCGCCGCTTCCACACCCGCACCTCGGCGCTGTCCCCGTGGTCGCCGAAGTTCTCCAGGCGGCCCTCGGTGCCGATGACGGTGTAGTTGCGCCAGTAGTCGGGCGTGTAGTGGCACTGCTGGTAGCTGGCGTGGATGCCGCCCTCGAGCCGCATCACCATCATGGAGAGATCCTCCACGTCCACGACCGGGTTGAGTCCGGTCAGCGACAGCGGCGGCCAGTTGTGCTCCGGGTCGTACCAGTCGGGCATGACGGCACCGGGCGCCTGGCCGCTGCGGTCGGCGATGTCCCCGTACACGGTCAGCCCGCCCAGCGCGGTGACCCGCTCGGTGTACGCGCCGGCCAGCCAGTGGATGACGTCGAGGTCGTGGGCGCCCTTCTGGAGCAGCAGGCTCGTCGTGTTGCGCCGGTCGGCGTGCCAGTCCTTGAAGTAGAAGTCGCCGCCGTGGCCGACGAAGTGACGGCACCACACCGCCTTGACCTCGCCGATCTCGCCCTGCCGGATGAGGTCGCGCATCGCGCGCACCACCGGCATGTGCCGCATGTTGTGCCCGACGTACAGCCGGGCGCCGCCCGCCCGCGCCGCCTCGAGGACCCGGTCGCAGCCCTCCACGGTGATCGCCAGCGGCTTCTCCAGGAAGACCGCGACGCCCGCGCCGAGCAGGTCGACGGCCAGCTCCTCGTGCGTGTGGTCCGGCGTGATGACGAGGACCGCGTCGAGCTCCTCCCGCTCGAGCAGCACCCGGTGGTCCTCGTACAGCCGGACGTCGTCGCCGAACCACTCGCGGGCCCGGCCGAAGCGCCCCGGGTCGAGGTCGACGGCGGCGACCACGCGCGCTCCGGCGCCCGGCCGGTGGGCCTCGCGGGCGACACTGGCGCGCAACCCCAGGCCGATGACGGCGAGCCGCAGTTCGCGTACCGCGCCGCCCGCGGGTGCCGCGGGCGGCGTGCTGGTCCCGGTCGTCTTCATGTCAGCCCTTCATTCCGGAGAAAGCGATGCCCTGGATGAACTGCCGCTGCATCGTCACGAAGACGACGATCACCGGCAGGGTGGCGAGCACGGAACCCGCCATCAGCACGGGGTAGTCGGTCAGGTGGGCGCCCTGGAGCGTGGCGAGGCCCGCGGACAGCGGCATCTGTTCCGGGTCGGTGTTCACGATGAGCGGCCACATCAGGTCGTTCCACGACCACAGGAAGGTCAGGATGCCGAGGGCGAGCAGCCCCGGCCGGGCCAGCGGCAGCGCGACCCGCCAGAACACGGTGAACGGGTTGGCGCCGTCCAGCCGGGCCGCCTCCTCCAGCTCCGTGGGCAGCCCCATGAAGAACTGGCGCAGCAGGAACGTGCCGAACGCGCTGAACATGCCCGGGACCACCAGCGCGGGCAGCGAGTTGAGCCAGCCCAGGTCCTGCATGATCTGGTACTGCGGCAGCAGGAACAGCTGACCGGGCACCATCAGGACCGCAAGGAACCCCAGGAAGATCGCGTTGCGGCCGGGGAACGGGATCCGGGCGAACGCGTACGCCGCCATCGAGCAGAGCAGGAGCTGGGCCACCGTGCGCAGCAGCGTCATCAGCGCGGTGTTGACCAGCTGGTGGGTGAACGGGATCGAGCTGAACACCGTCGCGTAGTTCGACCACTCGAGGTGCTCCGGCCACAGCGTCGGCGGTACCCGCGTCGACTCGCCGAACGACTTCAGGGACGTCAGCACCTGCCACAGGAGCGGGAACACGGTGACGACCGCGCCCAGGGAGAGCAGGACGTGCGCGGGCCACAGTCGTCCCTCGCGACCGGTGCGCCGGGTCCGGGTGTCAGCCATAGTGCACCCACCTCTTCTGCAAGCGGAACTGGAGCGCGGTGAGCGCCATGATCAGGACGAACAGCACACAGACGATCGCGGCGCCGTACGAGCGCTCGTTGTCGTAGAACGACTTCTGGAAGAACAGCATCACGATCGTCTGGCCCTCGTTGTAGGCCGGGTTCGTGACGCCCACGGCCGTGTTGGCGCCGAGGATCATGTAGATCAGGTCGAAGACCTGGAGCGACTGGATCACCGAGAGCACGGTCGTGAAGAACAGGGTCGGGCTCAGCAGCGGCAGCGTGACGGAGAAGAACTGCCGCACCCGGCCCGCGCCGTCCAGCGACGCCGCCTCGTAGTAGTCGGGCGGGATGCTCTGCAGACCGGCCAGGAGCAGGATCATGTTGTAGCCGACGGTCATCCACACGCCGACCGCCGCGACCGCGAACCGGACCATGTGCGGATCGGACACCCAGTACGTGCCGTCGATGCCGACGGCGTCCAGGGCCTGGTTGAGGATGCCCACGTCGCCGTTGTAGAGCCAGCGCCACACCACGGCGACCGCCGCGGGCATCGTCACCACCGGCAGGAAGTACAGCGTGCGGTAGAGGCCGGTGCCGCGCATGCCCTTCAGGTTGAGCAGCACCGCGAGCACCATCGAGACGGGGATGCCGAGCAGCACGAGGACGGTGTAGATCAGGCTGTTGCCCAGGGACTGCCACACCTCCGGGTCGTGCAGCATCTCCCGGTAGTTGTCCAGGCCCGCCCAGGTGGTGCCGCCGAAGGGGCCCCACTGGGTGAAGCTGAAGTACAGGGTCTGCAGCACCGGCCAGAGGTAGAAGACGGCCAGGCCGAGACCGGCCGGGGCGATGAGGGCGTAGCCCCACCACTTGTCCCGGTGGAGGAAGCGCCGCTCGCGGCGCAGCGCCGCGCGCCGCTCCTGCCGGGCGGT
>NZ_WWIA01000884.1 GCF_009870065.1 Streptomyces sp. SID5785
GCCCTGCGCACGGCGACCCGCGACGGGGCGCGGGCGATCCGTGAACGCCGCGTCCCGCGCTGGACCGCGGCGCGCGAGGCGCTCGACGCGTGGGACGGCGAGGGCGTCCCCGACCGGGTGGTGCGCCGGGGCGCGGGCCTCCTCCTGGACACCCTCGGCGAACTGTCCGAGGCGCTGGACACCGAGGTCCCGCCGATGACGGTGAAGGAGCGCCGCGAGCGCGACGACGAGGACCCCGACGAGGACCCCGCGGCCCGGACCGGGGACTGAGACGTCCCCGCGCGGATCAGTTGGAGGGCAGACCGCTGGGGAGACCGTCCGGCAGCTTGCCGTCCTTGGACTTGGTGAAGGCGTCGTTGGTCCCGCCGTCCCAGGAGACCTTCATCGTCGAGCCGTCGTTGGACTCGATCGCCCCGGTGGTGCGGTCGGTGCTGCCGTCCGCGCACTTGAGGAGCAGCGTCGGCTTGCCGCCGTCGGCGACGGTGCCGGTGCACAGGTGGCCGTCGCCCGTGCTGAGCGAGGCCTGCTTGGCGCCGATCACGAGGACCACGGGCTGGCCGCCGGTGGTGGCGCTCCAGATGCCTTCGGCGTCCTTCGTGGACCCGGACGAGCCGGACGAGCCGGACGAGCCGTCGGACGAGCCGCCGTCGTCGGGTGCGGAGGAGGCGGTGGAGCCGCCGCCCGCCCCGCTGTCCTTCTTGCCGCCGTCGTCGCTGTCGCTGCTGCAGCCCGTCACGGCCAGCGCCGCCACCAGGGCCGCGGCACCCGCGGCGATCCGAACGTTCCTCATGCGCACAACTTCCCCCTGCTTCACGGCTGTCACTGCGGGTCGCTCCCGTAGGCCGGGACCGCGCTGCAACGTACCAGGGGTCATCGGCAGGACTTGCGGACCTCGCGGAGGAATTCTGCGTGCGCTTGCTCACGCGGGGGTGCGGGCGCAGGGAGAGGTGCAGGGAGAGGCGCAGGGAAAAGGTGCAGGTGAGCGGCTATTGAAAATGGGAGTCGTTTTCGTTAACATGCCCGCATGGCACGCAACGAACTCCGCCCAGTGATCAAGCTCAGGTCCACCGCGGGGACCGGCTACACGTACGTGACGCGCAAGAACAGGCGCAGCGACCCCGACCGCCTGACCCTGCGCAAGTACGACCCCGTCGCGGGCCGCCACGTCGACTTCCGAGAGGAGCGCTGACCTTCATGAAGCACGCCATCCACCCCGAGTACGCCCCGGTGGTCTTCCGCGACCGTGCGGCCGGGCACGCCTTCCTCACCCGCTCGACGATCACCGCGTCCGACAAGATCGGCGACGCGACGGTCGAGTGGTCGGACGGCAACACCTACCCCGTGTTCGACGTCGAGATCTCCGACGCGAGCCACCCCTTCTACACGGGGCAGCAGCGCGTCCTGGACACCGAGGGCCGCGTCGAGGCCTTCCGGCGCCGCTACGGCGGCTGAGGCCGGACAGCGGAAGAGGGCCCGATCTCCGGGAGATCGGGCCCTCTTCGTGCGAGGTGCGAGGTGCGAGGTGCGAGGTGCGGGGTGCGCCGGGCGCGGGGACTCAGAAGGGGAACTGCGAGCGTCCGTGCTGGACCGAGATCCACTTCTGGGTGGTGAACGCCTCCACCGTCGACTCGCCGTTCAGCCGGCCGATGCCCGAGCGCTTCTCGCCGCCGAAGGCCACGAGCGGCTCGTCGTGCACGGTGCCGTCGTTGACGTGGATCATGCCCGTGTCGATCTGCTGGGCGAAGGCCACGCCGCGCTCGACGTCGCCGGTGTGCACGGCGCCGCTCAGCCCGTACGGGGTGTCGTTCGCGATCCGGACCGCCTCGTCGTCGCCGTCGAACGGGATGAGCAGGGCGACCGGGCCGAAGATCTCCTGCCGCAGGACGGGGGAGTCGGCGGGCAGCCCGGTCAGGACGACCGGCTCGACGAGATTGCCGTCCACCTCGCCGCGCACCAGCGCCGTCGCGCCCTCCGCGAGGGCCTGCTCGACGACGCCGGTCAGGGCGTCCGCCTGCGCGGAGTTGATGACCGGGCCGATCACGGTCGCCGGGTCGCGCGGGTCGCCGGCCTTCAGGGTGCGCACCTTGGCGACGAACTTCTCGGTGAACTCCTTCTCGACCTTGCGGTCGACCAGGATGCGGTTCGCGGCCATGCAGACCTGGCCCTGGTGGACGTAGCGGCTGAAGACCGCGGCGTCGACCGCGTAGTCGACGTCGGCGTCGTCGAGGACGGTCAGGGCGCTGTTGCCGCCGAGTTCGAGGACCGCCTGCTTGAACTGCGTCGCGCAGACCGTCGCCACGTGCTGGCCGACCTTGTCGGAGCCGGTGAAGGAGATGACCTTCGGCACGGGGTGGGTGAGCAGGGCGTCGCCGATCTCCGCGATGTCGGTGATCACGACGTTCAGCAGACCGGCCGGCAGGCCCGCGTCCTCGAAGATCTTCGCGACGAGCGAGCCGCCGACCACCGGGGTGTTCTGGTGCGGCTTGAGCACCACGGCGTTGCCCAGGGCGAGCGCGGGGGCCACGGACTTGAGGGAGAGCAGGAACGGGAAGTTGAACGGCGAGATGACGCCGACGACGCCGACCGGCACCCGGTAGACCCGGTTCTCCTTGCCGTCCACCGGTGAGGGGATGATCCGGCCCTGCGGGCGCAGCGCCAGCTGGATCGACTCGCGCAGGAACTCCTTGGCGAGGTGCAGCTCGAAGCCGGCCTTCACGCGGGTGCCGCCGAGCTCGTCGACGATCGCCTCGGCTATCGCGTCCTCGCGCTCCTCGACCAGGTGCAGGGCCCGCTCGAAGACGAGCCGGCGCGCGTAGGCGTTGGACTTCGCCCAGTCCTTCTGCGCCCGCTCGGCGGCCCGGTACGCCTCGTCGATCTCCTCCACGGAGGCCACGGTGATCGACGCGAGCTTGTCCCCGTTGTACGGGTTGAAGTCGATGATGTCCCACGACCCCCGCCCCTCGCGCCACGCGCCGTCGATGAACTGCCGGTCCAGTTCGGTGAAGTACGAGGGAGAGGACTGCGACGGCTGTGAGGTCATGGGAAATCCCTTGCTGAAGCGCCGGACACCTGATGGGACGTCATCGTACGTCCGGCACCTGTCAGTTATGCCACGGGATCGGCCAACTGCTGTGGAACTCAGGCGAATTCGGTCAGCATCGATCGCAGCAGCGCCGTGCTCTCCTCGGGCGTCGGGCACTGCCCGGCGAGCCGCGTCATGGCCTTCTCGTACTGGGCGACGTCCTCGCGCTTGTCCAGGTACAGGGCGCTGGTGAGCTGTTCGAGGAAGACGACGTCGGAGAGGTCCGACTCCGGGAACGTGAGCAGCGTGAAGCTGCCGGACTCGCCGGCGTGCCAGCCGCGGGTGAACGGCATGATCTGCAGCGTCACCTGGGGCCGCTCGGCCAGCTCGATCAGGTGCTCCAGCTGGCCGCGCATCACGTCCGGCCCGCCGTGCACCCGGCGCAGCGTGGACTCGTCGAGCACCACGTGCAGGTCGGGGGCCTGCTCGGCGACGAGCAGCTTCTGCCGCTCCAGGCGCAGGGCGACGCGCCGGTCGATGTCCTCGGGGGCGGCGCCGCGCATGCCCTGCTCGACCACCGCGTGCGCGTAGGCCTCGGTCTGGAGCAGGCCGTGCACGAACTGCGCCTCGTAGCCGCGGATCTGCGAGGCGGCCGCCTCCAGGCCCACGTAGGTCTGGAACCAGCCGGGCAGCACGTCGGAGTAACTGTGCCACCAGCCCGTCGAGTTGGCCTCCTTGACCAGGGAGAGCAGGGCCTCGCGCTCGGCTCCGTCGGTCACCCCGTAGAGCGTCAGCAGGTCCTCGACGTCGCGCGCCTTGAAGCTCACGCGGCCCAGCTCCAGGCGGCTGATCTTCGACTCGGAGGCGCGGATCGAGTACCCGGCCGCCTCCCTGGTGATGCCGTGCGACTCGCGCAGGCGCCGCAGTTGCGAGCCCAGCAGAATGCGCCGCACCACCGAGCCGCCGCCCGGCCCGAGCGTCGGGGGCGAGGCCCAGGAGTCCCCAGCGGTCACGTCGTCCACCCTCCCTGATCCATCAGGCCCGAAGTCTGCCACTAAAACGCTCCGGCCCGTACTCGCCCGGTTACGGAAAGGGAGAAGAGACGACAACGGCGGGAGCGTATCCGGAAGAAGAGCGGAAGAAGTCGGAGGAAGAAATGACCAAGAAGTGGTACGGGAGCGGACAGGTCCGGCGCGTGCACGTGCATCTGCCCTTGCATCCGTTCTGCGCATTCGGAACCATGGTCGCCACCACCGCTCGCTACGTACTGCGAAACTGGGGAGTGCCTCGCATGGGGACGAACGGATCGGCCGTGCTCGAGCCCTTCGACGCATTACGGCAGAGCCTGCCCCCGCTGGACCCCTCCGCCGTGTCGAGCGCCGCCTCCTGCGCCCTGCCCGCCCGCTACGAAGCGGTGCGCAGCGCCCGGGAGTTCAGCCGCAGAACGCTCGGCGACTGGGACGTGCCCGAGCGCTTCGACGACATCTGCCTGGTCGTCTCCGAACTCGTCACCAACGCGCTGCGGCACGCGCTGCCCGCCGACACCCCCTACGAGCAGGACCCGCCGGTGCGGCTGCACCTCATGCGCTGGGCCTCGCGCGTGGTGTGCGGGGTGCGCGACCCCAGCGACGACAGTCCGGTCGCCCGCGAGACGGACGTGGCGGACGACTTCGCCTCCGAGTCGGGGCGCGGCCTCTTCCTCGTCGACTCCTTCAGCGACGGCTGGGGCTGGCACCCGATGGCCGGCACGCTCAGGGGGAAGGTGGTCTGGGCCCTGTTCCGGGTGTGAGGGTCCGGGATGCGGGATGCGGGATGCGGGGTGGCGGAGCGGTCAGACGGACGTCAGGTGGTCGAACTCGCCGTCCTTCACGCCCAGCAGCATGGCCTCTATCTCGGCGGGGGTGTAGACGAGGGCGGGTCCGTCGGGGAAGTTGGAGTTGCGCACGGCGATCTTGCCGCCGGGCAGTTTCGCGAACTCCACGCAGGATCCCTGGGAGTTGCTGTGCCTGCTCTTCTGCCAGACCACTCCGTGCAGCTCCGTGGCCGCCATACCGTTGTACACGTGGTGCACGGTTCGCTCCCCAGGTGGTTCTCGTGGTGCATGGGTGCAGGGGGCAACTGCCCCGACTGATCAGGATCATAACCGTCGACACATGTGCTGATGCATGAGCAGATGCACGTGCACGCGCGGTGGTTCCCCGACTACAGAAAGATCTTCGCGCGGCGCCCCAAGAGGTCAGGAACTGACCTACATGCTCCGTAGTGTCCTTCTCAGCGAGTCCGAGAACGGCTACGAGAGGTGCTTTTCGATGGTCATGCACGTGAATCCCGAGGCCCGCGGCGACGAGCGCGGAGCGCTCCTCGCCTTCATCGCCGAGCAGCGCGGCGGGGTGCGCCGCACCCTGACCGGCCTCACCGACGCGCAGGCCGCCGCGACGCCCAGCGCGAGCGCGCTCTCGCTCGGCGGCATCGTCAAGCACCTGTCCCAGGTCGAGCAGGGCTGGATCGCCCTCGCGAGCCGCACCGCCCCCGACGCCACGCGCGACCCGGAGTCGTACGGCATCGGCTTCCGGATGGTGGAGGGCACCGACACGGTCGCGTCCCTGCTCGCGTACTACGAGGACGTGGCGCGGCGCACCGAGAAGTTCTTCCAGGAGGCGCCGAGCCTGGACGACACCTTCCCGCTGCCGGACGAGCCCTGGTTCCCGGACGACCAGGAGGTGTCGCTGCGCTGGCTCGCACTCCACCTGATCCGCGAGACGGCTCGGCACGCGGGCCACGCGGACATCGTCCGCGAGTCCCTGGACGGGAAGACGGCCTTCGAGCTCGTGGCGCTCGCGCAGCAGTGAGGGGTGCGGCCCCGGGGCCGTCGCCGGCGGGCGGCCGGTGGGCGAGGGGTGCCCGGGTTCTAGGCTGAGCGCATGTCAGCGATCCGTCTCCTGGTCCTCGGGGCTGTCCGTCAGCACGGCCGGGCCCACGGCTACCAGGTGCGCAGCGACCTGGAGTACTGGGGCGCCCACGAGTGGTCGAACGCGAAGCCGGGGTCGATCTACCACGCGCTCAAACAGCTGGCGAAGCAGGGACTGCTGCGGGCGCACGAGGTCGCCCCGTCGACGGCCGGCGGCCCGCCGCGCACCGAGTACGAGATCACCGAGGAGGGCACCTCCGCGTATCTGTCGCTGCTGCGCGAGTCCCTCACGGCGTACGACCAGCGGCCCGACATCCTCACGGCGGCACTCGGCTTCATGGTGGAGCTGCCGCGCGGCGAGGCGGTGGAGCTGCTCACCGAGCGGGTGCGCCGGATCGAGGAGTGGCGCACGTCGGTCACCGAGTACTACACGCCGGAGGGCGGCCCGGAGCAGCTCGGCCACATCGGCGAGATCATGAACTACTGGGTGTTCTCCGCCGACACGGGCGCCGAGTGGACGCGCTCCCTGATCGCCCGGATCGAGGGCGGCGCGTACACGTTCGCGGGGGAGGGCGAGCCGTTCGTGGGGGTCCTGGCTGACGGCCAGGAGAATCCGTTCGCCGGGTGACCCGGTGACCGGGTGACCGGGGCGGGCCGGGCGCGGTGCGCTCCCGGGGCCCCGCAGGTCAGTGGTGGAACGGCGTCGCCTCGTCCCGGTCGCGGATCTGGGGGTGCGCCTGGCCGCGCAGCTGCGGCAGGAGGCGCTCCAGGTCGTCCAGGAGGAGCTGGGCCAGGTCCGCCGAGAAGCCGTTGCGGCACACGACGCGGAGCACCGCGAGGTCCTGCCGGTGCGCCGGGAACGTGTAGGCGGGCACCAGCCAGCCGTGCTCCCGCAGCCGCCGCGACACGTCGAAGACGTCGTACGCCCGCACGTCCGGCGCCGTCGTCACGGCGAACACCGGGAGCTCGTCGCCGCGGGTCAGCAGCCGGAAGTCGCCGAGCGCCTCGATCCGCTCGGCGAGCCCGCGCGCCACGTCCCGGGACGCCTGCTGCACCGCCCGGTAGCCCTCCCGGCCGAGCCGCAGGAAGGAGTAGTACTGGGCGACGACCTGCGCGCCGGGCCGGGAGAAGTTCAGGGCGAAGGTCGGCATGTCGCCGCCCAGGTAGTTGACCCGGAAGACGAGGTCCTCGGGCAGCGCGTCCGCGTCCCGCCACAGCGCCCAGCCCACGCCCGGGTAGACCAGCCCGTACTTGTGGCCCGACGTGTTGATCGAGGCGACCCGCGGCAGCCGGAAGTCCCAGACCAGGTCCGGGTCGAGGAACGGCGCGACCATGCCGCCCGACGCCCCGTCCACGTGCACCGGGATGTCGAGCCCGGTCTTCTCCTGGAGGGCGTCGAGCGCCGCGCACAGGTCCGCGACCGGCTCGTAGGACCCGTCGAAGGTCGAGCCGAGGATGCCGACGACGCCGATCGTGTTCTCGTCGCACAGCTCGGCCGCGGCCGCCGGGTCGAGGTGGAAGCGGTCGCCCTCCATGGGCACCTGGCGCGCCTCGACCTCCCAGTAGTCGCAGAACTTCTCCCAGCAGACCTGCACGTTGATGCCCATGACCAGGTTCGGGCGGGCGTCGCGCGCGGGGTAGCGGTCCGCGTTGCGCTTCGCCCAGCGGCGCTTGAGGGCCATCCCGGCGAGCATGCAGGCCTCGCTGGAGCCGGTCGTCGAGCAGCCCACGGCGGACCGCGGGTCCGGGGCGTGCCAGAGGTCGGCGAGCATCGCGACGCAGCGGCGCTCCAGCTCGGCGGTGCGCGGGTACTCGTCCTTGTCGATCATGTTCTTGTCCCGGCACTCGGCCAGGAGGACGTCCGCCTGCGGCTCCATCCACGTCGTCACGAACGTGGCGAGGTTGAGCCGCGCGTTCCCGTCGAGCATCAGCTCGTCGTGCACCAGCTGGTACGCGGTCATGGGCGCGAGCGGGCCGTCCGGCAGCCGGTGCCGGGGCGGCGCGTCGGTCATGCCGGCGGTCGGGTCGGCCTCCCCGTAGAACGGGTTGACGGCGACCGGGCGCTCGGCGCGGCCCTCGGAACGGCCCGCGGGACCGTGGGACAGCGGAGGCATCGGCGACTCCTTCTCGGCCCCCCGGGCGGCGGTACGCGCCTACAGGCCGACAGCCTAGGCAGACATCCCGGACCGGGCATATCGGACGGACTCCCGGACGGATTCCCGGACGGATTCCCGGCGGATTCTCGGGCGGCACGGTGCTCGCGCTTGCACCTCACGTGACGTGAGGACCCAAGCTGGACCCCGGACGCGCAACAGGGAAGGAGCGGCTCGTGACGGCATCGCGAACGACCACGTACTCCGTCGGCCAGGTGGCCGGCTTCGCCGGGGTCACGGTGCGCACCCTGCACCACTACGACGAGATCGGGCTGCTCGTCCCCAGCGAGCGCAACCACGCGGGACACCGCCGCTACGGCACCGCCGACCTCGACCGGCTCCAGCAGATCCTCTTCTACCGGGAGCTCGGCTTCCCGCTGGACGAGGTCCAGACGCTGCTCGACGACCCGGCGACGGACCCGCACGCCCACCTGCGGCGCCAGCACGAGGTGCTGACCGCCCGCATCGAGAAGCTGACCAAGATGGCCGCGGCCGTCGAGCACGCCATGGAGGCGAAGAAGATGGGAATCCAGCTCACCCCCGAGGAGCGCTTCGAGGTCTTCGGGGACAAGGACCCCGAGCAGTACCAGGACGAGGCCGAGCAGCGCTGGGGCGGCACCGACGCCTGGGCCGAGTCCCAGCGCCGCGCCGCCACCTACACCAAGGAGGACTGGAAGCGGATCCAGGCCGAGGTCGACGACTGGGGCCGGCGCTACGCCGCCCTCGTGGCGTCCGGCGAACAGCCCTCCGGCGCGGCCGCCATGGAGCTCGCCGAGGAACACCGGCAGCACATCAGCCAGACCTATTTCGAGGTCTCCTACGAGATGCACGTGTGCTTCGGCGACATGTACGTGGCCGACGAGCGCTTCAAGGCGTTCTACGACGCCATGGGCGAGGGCGTCGCCGAGCACCTGCGCGACGCCATCCACGCGAACGCGGCGCGGCACGCGCAGTGACACCCGGTCCGGGGCGCGGGCCGCTCGGGCCGATGGGGCCGCTCGGGCCGCTCAGACGGTCGGCTCCGGGGCGATGACGGCGGCGGTCCCGTAGGCACACACCTCGGCCGCCCCGTCCATCGCCTCCGTCACGTCGAAGCGGAACATCAGGACCGCGTTGGCGCCCCGCGCGCGTGCTTGCTCCACGAGCCGCTGCATGGCCTGGTTGCGCGTCTCGACCAGGGTCTTGGTGAGCCCCTTGAGCTCGCCGCCGATCATGGACTTGAGGCCGGCGCCGATCTGGCTGCCCAGGTGCCGCGAGCGCACCGTCAGGCCGAACACCTCACCGATCACCTGCTGCACCCGGTGCCCCGGGACGTCGTTCGTCGTGACGACGAGCACATCTGCCTGCGGATCCTGGCCGCCGCCGAAGTCTTCGATACCCATACCGACAGGTTTGCCACAGTTGACGCACCGTGCATCCTGAGAGGGCCACTGGAACCTGGCACGGCCCCCTGGCGTTGATAACTTTGCACCGCCATTACGCGCTGCGTCGCAGCGCCTCTGCCCTCACCCCTTCAGGAGCCCGGACCCGTGACGACGCTTGCTCTCGGACCCAGCTGGCTGGACCCGGACCACCTGCTGAACACGTTCGGCATCTGGGGCCTCCTCCTGATCGTGTTCGCGGAGTCCGGTCTGCTGATCGGCTTCTTCCTGCCCGGTGACTCGCTGCTGTTCACCTGCGGCCTGCTCATCACCGCCGGCACGCTCGACTTCCCGCTGTGGGCGGCGATCGCGCTGATCTGCCTCGCCGCGATCCTCGGCGACCAGGCGGGCTACGTCTTCGGCAAGAAGGTCGGCCCGTCGCTGTTCCGGCGCCCGGACTCCCGGCTCTTCAAGCAGGAGAACGTGCAGAAGGCGCACGAGTTCTTCGAGAAGCACGGCCCGAAGTCGCTGGTCCTGGCCCGTTTCGTGCCCATCGTGCGCACGTTCACGCCGATCATCGCGGGCGTCTCCGGGATGAAGTACCGCTCGTTCATCACGTTCAACGTGATCGGCGGCGTCCTGTGGGGCGCCGGAGTGACCCTGCTCGGCTCCTGGCTGGGGAACATCGAGTTCGTCCACAAGAACATCGAGGCGATCCTGATCCTGATCGTCCTGATCTCGGTGGTGCCGATCGCGATCGAGTTCCTGCGCGCGCGCAGCAAGGCGAAGAAGGAGGCGGCCACCGCCTCCTCCGAGGCGCCCGCCGAGGGCGGCCCGGCCACGCCGTCCCAGCGGGGCCGCCACGCCCGTCGCTAGGGCCTGTCCGGCGGATCATGTCGCGGGCGCGGGGTCTGGCACGCCGACCTGCGGCGTTGTCGTCAGTTGTCAACTCCCCCAAGCTCTCGGCTTCGCTCGAGCAGGGGGGACCCCCATCGCGTTGCCGCCCTCCTCCGCCTTGCATCTCGACGCACCAGACCCCGCTCACCAGCACAGAACAGCCCGGGCCACCTGGACGCGACCTGATCCGCCGGACAGGCCCCAGCCGCTCGTCGCCAGGTGCCCGCGCCCCTTCAGGGGCGCGGGCACCTGCGCGACCAGCCACGACGAGACCCGCACCCCCGGCGGGGCCGCGCTAGAACCCCCTGGTCCGCTTCGCGGCACGGCGGCCCTCCGCCCCGGGCGAGCGGATGAACAGCCGGGAGATCTCCCCACCGAGGTTCACCCCGATCGCGATGGCCATCGCCAGCGCCGCCGCCTTGGACAGCGACACCAGCCCGGCGTTCACATCGTTCTGCGCGATCGACAGCAGCCCGAAGTACGTCGCCGAACCGGGCAGCAGCGGCCCGATCGCCGCCGTCACGTACGGCAGCGCCGAGGCGAACCGGTAGCGCGAGAACAGCTGCCCGAACAGGCCGACGAGCCCGGCCGCCGCCGCGGTCGACGCGACCGGCGAGATGTCACCGGCCACGTGCATCGCCCCGTAGACGACCCACGCCACCCCGCCGTTCAGCGTCACCGCGAGCACCGTCGACCGCTCCTGCTGGAGCAGCACCGCGAACGCGAGCGACAGCGACATCGACGCGGCGATCTGCCAGTACGCGCGCGGGTCCGTGACGTTCAGCGCGGCGTCCGGATTGAGCTCGGCGTGCAGCTGCACACCCACATAGAGCATGATCAGCACGCCGATCACGATGCCCACGAAGAAGTACATGACCTCCAGGAGCCGGGCCGCCGCCGTGATGTAGAAGCCGGTCAGCCCGTCCTGCACACCGGCCACCAGCGCCCGCCCGGGCAGCAGCGCGAACAGTCCACCGGTGATCACCGCGGAGGCCCGCACGTCCACGTCCGCGAGCGTGAGCAGCACCCCGATCAGCGCCGGGGGCATCGCCGCCGCCATGAACTGGTAGAACTCCGGGAACCCGCGGCCCGCACACAGCCACGCCAGCCGGTCGCCCAGCATCGCGCCGACCGCGGCCGCGACGAACACGAACAGGTCACCGCCGACCAGGATCGACGCGGACCCGGCGAGCAGCCCGCTCGCGCCGGTGAGCGCCCATCCGGGGTACGGGTGCCGGTTGCGGCGGATCTCCGCGAGGCGCCGGTAGGCCTCCTCCAGCGAGACGCCGGCGGTCTCGTGCTCCTCGTCGCTGATGTCGTCCACCAGGCGGAACACGGCCGAGAGACGGTTGTAGTCGGTGCCGCGCCGGCGCACCGTCCGCGACGCCGTCACCGGATCGTCGACCAGAGACGGCTGGAACGTGATCGACAGCAGCGTGAACGTCACCGTCGGCTCGCACCGGTCGAGCCCGTAGGACCGGCACACGGCGAACATCGCCGCCTCCACGTCCTCGGCGCCCTCGCCACCGGCCAGCAGCAGCTCACCGATACGCAGCGTCAGGTCGAGCACGCGCGGCACGGCGGGCCCGGTCTCGTCCTCCTTGTGCACCTTCTCCGGAGCGGGCCGCTCGGCCACCGGAAGCCGCAGCATCGTGCGCATCCGGTCCTGCCAGGGCGCTTCCTTCGTGAGCCGCACCATGGGAATGCCGTGCGCCGGGGTGAACGCGGGCGGCGACTGCCGCGAGCTGTACGTCCGCGGCGGGGTGAAGGCCGAACCCTCCACCTCGACGACCTCGGCCGCCTGCACGCTCAGCCCCTCGGGGACCGAGAACTCCGAGGTGGTCGACGACTCCTCCTCGACCGGCTGCGCGGCCGCCGGCGCCACCCCGCTCGGCTGACTGAAGGCGCTGCGCGCCTCGTCCGACACCGGCTTGCGGTCCTCCGGTGACTCCGTCTCCCGCTCCGACACCTCTCGCCCTTCGCACGACTACGTACGCGTCTGCCTCCCGTACGCCTCAGTATGCGCACGGATACGCGAACGGGCCGCACGACCCCGGTCGGGGAGGTGCGGCCCGTACGGTGCGCCGGGGGCGGGGTCAGTGACCGCCGTTGTCCTGGAAGCGCTTGTAGGAACGCTCGATCTCGGCCTCGGCCTCGGTGCGGCCCACCCAGTCGGCGCCCTCGACGGACTTGCCGGGCTCCAGGTCCTTGTAGACCTCGAAGAAGTGCTGGATCTCCAGGCGGTCGAACTCGGAGACGTGGTGGATGTCGCGCAGGTGCTCCATCCGCGGGTCCGTCGACGGGACGCACAGCAGCTTGTCGTCGCCGCCGGCCTCGTCCGTCATGCGGAACATGCCGATCGCGCGGCACTTGATGAGACAGCCGGGGAACGTCGGCTCGTCCAGGATGACCAGGGCGTCCAGCGGGTCGCCGTCCTCGCCCAGCGTGTTCTCGACGAAACCGTAGTCCGTCGGGTAGGCGGTCGAGGTGAACAGACGGCGGTCCAGGCGGATGCGACCGGACTCGTGGTCGACCTCGTACTTGTTCCGCGATCCCTTCGGAATCTCGATCGTGACGTCGAACTCCACCGGTGGCTCCTCCATGATCAACACAAACGTCTCGTGATGCAGTGATTAAGTGTCCCTCACGCAGGTGTGTGATCGCGAAAGGGGCTGGTCCGCGGTGCCGGAACTGAAGGCTTCGCAGCTCTTGACGAACGTGGCGAAGACCGCTGCGCTGACCAAGACCAAGCACGTCACGGTGGCCGCGACGGCGGTGGGACTGGTCCTCGCGGCCGTCGTGGCCGCCTCGGCCGGCCCCTGGGACGCTTCGGGTCAGCGTAAGGCCGAGGCGATCCGGGCCGCCTCCCCGGAGCCCCGGGGTGGCGCACATCACGGTCGCAGGGGCCCGAGCGCCCCCGAGGCCGCCCCCAGCGCCCCCGCCGTCCTCGCCGCCCCCGGAGCCTCCGTGCCCGGACCCACCAAGAGCGCCCTGGCCGACGTCCTCGATCCGCTCCTGAAGGACGCGGCCCTCGGCAAGGACCGCTCCGCCGCGGTCGTCGACGCCGTCACCGGCAAGCGCCTCTACGGCCGCTCCGCGGGCGACCCGCACACGCCCGCGTCGACCATCAAGCTCGCCACGGCCGTCGCCGCGCTCACCGCCGCGGGCCCCGACCACCGCATCGCCACCCGCACGGCCCTCGAGAAGGACAGCAGGGAACTCCTCCTCGTCGGCGGCGGCGACCCCACCCTGACGGCCCGCACGAAGAACCCGTACGGCGCCGCCGACCTGCGCGACCTCGCCGACGACACCGCCGCGGCCCTCAAGAAGGACCACCTCACCGAGGTCACCCTCACCTACGACACCTCGCTCTACGCCGGACCCGCCCTCCACCCGATCGGTCCCAACGAGAACCTCGCCCAGGTCAGCGCCCTCATGACCGACGAGGCCCGGCTCGACGACTCCGCGAGCGGGCCCGCCGCGCGCGCCGCCGACCCCGCGGCCGCCGCCGCCCACACCTTCGCGGAGCTCCTCCACGAGCGCGGCATCCGCACCAAGGGCGACCCCGGCCCCAGCAAGGCCTCCGGGCAGGCCGAGGACCTCGCGAAGGTCGAGTCCCCGCCCCTGTCCGACCTCGTCGAGCGCATGCTGACCCACAGCGACAACGACATCGCCGAGGCCCTCGCCCGGCAGACCGCGATCGCCGCGCACACCCGGGCCGACTTCGACGGGGCGGGCGCCGCCGTCAAGAAGCAGCTGAAGAAGCTCGGACTGCCGCTCACCGGGACCCGCTTCGCCGACGGCAGCGGCCTCGACCGCACCGACAAGGTCTCCGCCGACCTGCTCACCGGGCTGCTCGCGAAGGCCGCCGACCCCGACCGGCCCCAGCTGCGCCCCGTCCTCACCGGCCTGCCCGTCGCCGGCTTCACCGGCACCCTCAGCAGCCGTTACGCGGACCCCGCCGACGCCTCGGGAACCGGCCTGGTCCGCGCCAAGACCGGCACCCTGACCGGTGTCAACACGCTCGCCGGGACGGTCGTCGACGCCGACGGACGGCTCCTCGTCTTCGCCTTCATGACCGACGGCGCCCCCGCACCCCAGGCCGCCCAGGCGGGCCTGGACCGCCTCGCCTCCTCGGTCGCGAACTGCGGCTGCCGCTGAGCGGGCCCGGCGCTCGCGGCTCAGGGTTCAGTCAGGGTTCAACCCCCTCCACGTACGCGAGGGGTCACGTACCGTTGACGCATGACGAGCATCGGCGGCGCCGCCTCATCAGGGATGGTCGACTGGAACCTCGCGGTCGCGACCGCGACCCGACTCGTGCGCCCGGGGCCGGAGGTGAGCCGGGACGAGGCGCGCGCCATCGTCGCGGAGCTGCGCCGGCACGCGAAGGCCTCCGAGGAGCACGTCCGCGCGTACACCCGCATGGCCACCGACCAGGTGCACGACACCCCGGTCCTGGTCGTCGACCGCCCCGGCTGGGTGCGGGCCAACGTGGCGGGCTTCCGCGAGATCCTCAAACCGCTGCTCGGCAAGATGGAGGAGCGCCGCGGCTCGGGCCCCGGCCCCGCCGTGCTCGGCGCCGTCGGCGGCAAGGTCACCGGCGTCGAGCTCGGCATGCTGCTCTCCTTCCTGTCCTCCCGCGTCCTCGGCCAGTACGAGACCTTCGCGCCCGCCACCCGTGACCTGCCGGCCGCTCCCGACGGCGGTGGCCGGCTCCTGCTCGTCGCGCCGAACATCGTGCACGTCGAGCGTGAACTCGACGTGGACCCGCACGACTTCAGGCTCTGGGTCTGCCTGCACGAGGAGACGCACCGCACCCAGTTCACCGCCGTGCCCTGGCTGCGCGACCACCTCGAGGGCGAGATCCAGTCGTTCCTCGCCGAGACCGACGTCGACCCCTCCACGTTCCTCGAGCGGATCAGGGAGGCCGCCCAGTCGCTCGCCGGCGGGCGCCCCGACACGGAGGAGGACGACGGCGGACGCTCGCTCGTCGAGCTGGTCCAGTCGCCCGCGCAGCGCGAGATCCTCGCCCGCCTCACCGCCGTCATGTCCCTCCTGGAGGGCCACGCGGACTACGTGATGGACGGCGTCGGACCGGGCGTCGTGCCGAGCGTCGGCGAGATCCGCGAGAAGTTCAAGGAGCGGCGTCAGAAGGGCGCCTCGCGCCTCGACATGGCGCTGCGCAAGCTCCTCGGCCTCGACGCGAAGCTGCGCCAGTACCGCGACGGCGAGCGCTTCGTGCGCGCCGTCGTCGACGAGGTCGGCATGGACGGCTTCAACCGCGTCTGGACCTCGCCGAACACGCTCCCCACCAAGGCGGAGATCGCCAAACCGGCGGACTGGGTCGCGCGGGTGCACAGCAAGACGGACGGCGCGCAGGACGCCGACTGAGCACACTCCGCACACGGAGCGGGCGCTGTCACGCCCGGAATGGCGAAGGATCACCCATCCGAGGGACCGTAGGCCGTGGGCAGGCGTGCAATGCTCGGTGAATGGCTCGCTTCTGTCACCATCGACACACTCTGCGTGACCGAAATCACCGAGTCACCGTTGAGCGACTGAGCCGTGTCACACGACTCATAGTTGGCGCCCCACCCCCCCAGACAACGGAATGAAGGGAACCGGACATGGGTCCCCATCCTGCGGTCGCGGCGATACGCCTGGCGGTCCGCCGCGTCCTCCACGACATCCTCGACGCACATCCCCAACCACCCGCGGGTGACCGGCCGTTGGTCCTGGTCGCCTGCTCCGGCGGCGCCGACTCCATGGCGCTCGCCTCGGCCCTCGCCTTCGAGGCGCCCAAACTCGGCGTCCGCGCCGGCGGCATCACCGTCGACCACCGCCTCCAGCCCGGCTCCGACGTCCGCGCCGAGGACGTCGTCCTGCGCCTGACCTCCCTCGGCCTCACCCCCGCCGAGTCCGTCGCCGTCGACGTGGGCCGCACCGGCGGACCCGAAGCGGCCGCCCGCGACGCGCGCTACGCGGCCCTCGACGCAGCGGCCGAGCGTCACGGCGCCGCCGCCGTCCTGCTCGGCCACACCCGCGACGACCAGGCCGAGACCGTCCTGCTCGGCCTCGCCCGCGGCTCCGGCATCCGCTCCCTGTCCGGCATGGCCGCCGTCTCCGGAGGACCCGGGGCCCCCGGCCGCTACCGCCGCCCCTTCCTCCAGGTCGACCGGCAGACCGCCCGCAAGGCCTGCCTGGTCCAGCACCTGCCCGTGTGGGACGACCCGCACAACACCGACCCGGCCTACACGCGCTCCCGGCTGCGGCACGAAGGACTGCCCGCCCTCGAGAAGGCGCTCGGCAAGGGTGTCGTCGAGGCACTCGCCCGGACGGCCCAGCTCTCCCGCGACGATGCGGACGCCCTCGACACCTGGGCCAGGGACGCCGCCGAGTCCGTCCGCGACGCCGCCGGGCTCCTCGAGTGCGCCAAGCTCTACGCCCTGCCGCCCGCCGTGCGCCGCCGCATCCTGCGCAAGGCCGCCATCGAGGCCGGCGCTCCCGCGGGTGCCCTCTTCGCCCGTCACATCGAAGAGGTCGACCGCCTGATCACCGGCTGGCGCGGCCAGGGCGAGATCAATCTCCCGGGCCGGGTCGTCGCCCAGCGGCAGGGTGGCAGACTGGTCATCCGGCAAGGCTGACTCGACGGCTCACGTCGCGGCGGCCGGTGGGACGACCGAAAGTGATGCGGGTGGACGCGAAAGACATGGGCACCGACCTCTCGTCGGTGCTCATCACCAAGGAAGAGATCGACGCGAAGCTGGCCGAGCTGGCCGCGAAGATCGACGCGGAGTACGCGGGCAAGGACCTGCTCATCGTCGGAGTCCTCAAGGGCGCCGTCATGGTCATGGCGGACCTGGCTCGCGCCCTGTCCACCCCGGTCACGATGGACTGGATGGCGGTGTCCTCGTACGGCGCCGGAACGCAGTCCTCCGGAGTCGTGCGGATCCTCAAGGACCTCGACACCGACATCAAGGGCCGGCACGTCCTGATCGTCGAGGACATCATCGACTCGGGGCTGACCCTGTCGTGGCTGCTCACCAACCTCGGCTCGCGCGAGCCCGCGTCGCTCGACGTGTGCACGCTGCTGCGCAAGCCCGACGCGGCCAAGGTCGACATCGACGTGAAGTGGGTCGGCTTCGACATCCCCAACGAGTTCGTCGTCGGCTACGGCCTCGACTACGCGGAGAAGTACCGCAACCTGCCGTTCGTCGGCACACTGGCACCGCACGTGTACGGCGGCTGAGGACGCGTCAGCGCTCCGCGATGCTTGTCGGAGCGGCGGGAACCCTCACGGGATTCCCGCCGTTGGAGCATGCGAAGGCCGGTTTGTCGGCCGTCCCGTGCGGCGTCGGGTGACAATGCTGGGGTACCGTCCGAAGAACAGTTCTTCAAACAGCTTCAAACAGCCTTATCAAACTCACTATGGCAGGAGGGACGGGGCGGCATCGCTCCGTATGGATGGACGTGAAGCGATACTTCCGTGGGCCGGTCATGTGGATCGTGCTGGCCGTCCTTGCCGTGGTCGTGTTGATGCAGGTCGTCGGTTCGTCCGGCGGCTACAAGACGGTGGACACCGGCCAGGTCATTCAGGCCATCAGCCAGGACAAGGTGAAGCAGGCCAAGCTCACCACCGGCGATGAGAACAACATCAAGATCGAGCTGAAGGACGGCGAGAAGCTCAAGGGCGAGGACGGCAGCAAGTTCCAGGCGAGCTACATCGGCGACCAGGGCGTCGACGTGGCCAAGGACCTTCAGGCCCGCTTCCAGGACAACAAGATCCCGGACGGGTACACGGTCTCCCCGTCGAAGCAGAACCCCTTCGTGGGCATCCTGCTCTCGCTGCTCCCCTTCGTGCTGATCGTCGTCGTCTTCCTGTTCCTGATGAATCAGATGCAGGGCGGCGGCTCCCGAGTCATGCAGTTCGGGAAGTCCAAGGCCAAGCTCATCACCAAGGACACCCCGAAGACGACGTTCGCCGACGTCGCCGGTTCGGACGAGGCCGTCGAGGAGCTCCACGAGATCAAGGAGTTCCTCCAGGAGCCGGCCAAGTTCCAGGCCGTCGGCGCCAAGATCCCCAAGGGCGTGCTGCTCTACGGACCGCCCGGCACCGGCAAGACGCTCCTCGCGCGCGCCGTCGCCGGCGAGGCGGGCGTCCCGTTCTACTCGATCTCCGGTTCCGACTTCGTCGAGATGTTCGTCGGCGTCGGCGCCTCCCGTGTCCGCGACCTCTTCGAGCAGGCCAAGGCGAACGCCCCGGCGATCGTCTTCGTCGACGAGATCGACGCGGTCGGCCGCCATCGCGGCGCCGGCCTCGGCGGCGGACACGACGAGCGCGAGCAGACGCTCAACCAGCTGCTCGTCGAGATGGACGGCTTCGACGTGAAGGGCGGCGTCATCCTGATCGCCGCCACGAACCGGCCGGACATCCTCGACCCGGCGCTGCTGCGCCCGGGCCGCTTCGACCGCCAGATCGCGGTCGACCGCCCGGACATGCAGGGCCGTCTGGAGATCCTCAAGGTCCACCAGAAGGGCAAGCCGGTCGCTCCGGACGTCGACCTCTCGGCCGTCGCCCGCCGCACCCCCGGCTTCACCGGTGCCGATCTGTCGAACGTGCTGAACGAGGCGGCCCTGCTGACCGCCCGCTCGGACCGCAAGCTGATCGACAACCACATGCTGGACGAGGCGATCGACCGGGTGGTCGCGGGCCCGCAGAAGCGGACCCGGATCATGTCGGACAAGGAGAAGAAGATCACCGCGTACCACGAGGGCGGACACGCCCTGGTCGCGGCGGCCTCGCCCAACTCCGACCCGGTGCACAAGATCACGATCCTCTCCAGAGGCCGCGCCCTCGGCTACACGATGGTGCTGCCGGACGAGGACAAGTACTCGACCACGCGCAACGAGATGCTCGACCAGCTCGCCTACATGCTGGGCGGCCGCGCGGCCGAGGAGCTCGTCTTCCACGACCCGACCACGGGCGCTGCGAACGACATCGAGAAGGCCACCTCGACGGCCCGCGCGATGGTCACGCAGTACGGCATGACCGAGCGGCTCGGCGCGATCAAGTTCGGCGGCGACAACACCGAGCCGTTCCTCGGCCGGGAGATGGCGCACCAGCGCGACTACTCGGAAGAGGTCGCCGCGCTCGTCGACGAAGAGGTCAAGAAGCTCATCGAGACCGCGCACAACGAGGCCTGGGAGATCCTCGTCGAGAACCGCGACGTTCTCGACAACCTGGTCCTCGCGCTGCTGGAGAAGGAAACGCTGAACAAGGAGCAGATCGCCGAGATCTTCGCCCCGATCGTGAAGCGCCCGGCCCGCCCCGCGTGGACCGGCTCCTCCCGCCGCACCCCCTCGACCCGCCCGCCGGTGCTCTCCCCCAAGGAGCTGTCGCTGACGAACGGGGCGAACGGAGCGACCCCCGCCATCGAGTCCACCACCCCGGTGGACACGGTCAAGGAGGAGCGCCCCGAGAGCTGATCCGGGCCCCCGCGGTCCGGCCAGCCCCGGAATGCAGGCCGCGTCCCCCACGCTTTACGGTGTGGGGGACGCGGCCTTTCTGTATCCGTCCTTGCAACCACGGGCCGCGTCGGACATCCGCTTGAGGAAGAGGCACAGATGACCGACCCGGTGACGCTGCACGGTGAGGGCCCGATCGGCGAGTTCGACGAGAAGCGGGCCGAGAACGCCGTGCGCGAGCTGCTCATCGCGGTCGGCGAGAACCCGGACCGCGAGGGCCTGCGGGAGACGCCGGCGCGCGTGGCACGGGCGTACAAGGAGATATTCGCGGGGCTGCGGCAGTCTCCCGAAGACGTCCTGACCACGACGTTCGACCTGGGCCACGACGAGATGGTGCTGGTGAAGGACATCGAGGTGCAGAGCAGCTGTGAGCATCACCTGGTCCCCTTCGTCGGCGTGGCCCACGTCGGGTACATCCCGTCCTCCGACGGAAAGATCACCGGCCTGTCGAAGCTGGCCCGGCTCGTCGACGTCTACGCCCGCCGTCCGCAGGTGCAGGAACGACTCACCACGCAGATCGCGGACTCCCTGATGGAGATCCTCGAACCGCGCGGCGTCATCGTCGTCGTGGAGTGCGAGCACATGTGCATGACGATGCGCGGGGTGCGCAAGCCCGGCGCCAAGACGATCACCTCGGCGGTGCGCGGTCAGCTCCGCGATCCTGCGACCCGCAACGAGGCGATGAGCCTGATCATGGCCCGCTAGGGCCTGTCCGGCGGAGCAGCGGCAGCGGGCTACGCCGCCGGGGCCGTGCCCTCGGTGTCGTCGTCGTCCGGGAGTTTGCAGACGCGCTCCAGGAAGATGGCGGCCGCTATCACGGCGATCCCGGCGACGACCGAGAGGCCCGCGAAGATGGCCTGGTCGCGGCGGGTCGGCACGTCCAGGTATCCGAGCAGGAACACGCCGGTGCCGCCGTACATGCCCGAGACGAGGGCGGCGACCAGGGCGCTGGCCTGGCCGAAGACGACCGCGCGGGCGGCCATCATCGGGTCGACCCCCTTGGCCTCCGGGCGGCGCTCCCGCTGGGCGCGCAGCCGGGAGCGGATCGACAGGGCCGTCGCGAGCAGGACGGCCGCGATCACGGCGAGGACGATGGGCGCGGCCAGCGGTACCCGCGGCAGTGAGCCCACCGAGTCCCACAGGCGGGCGCCCGCCCAGGACAGGACGCCCGCCACGACGAGAAGGCCGGCCAGCGTCCTGATCCGCAGTTGCTTCATCCCCGTGGTCGCTCCCTCAGATGTCCGCCGCCCGAGTCTGCGGCTGTGCCCGGTAGACCCTAACGATTACTCGGGCAGCCGGAGTTCCAGGTCGGTGCGCGGCGCGATGCCGGTGCGGGTGACCTGGGTGAGCAGACCGGCGACGGTGCCGCGGCCGGGCAGCTGCGCCTCCGGGTCCACATCGTGCCAGGGGGCGAGCACGAAGGCCCGCTCGTGGGCGCGCGGGTGGGGGAGCGTGAGCACCGGGTCGTCGGAGACGATGTCGGCGTAGGCAACGATGTCCACGTCGATGGTGCGCGGGCCCCACTGCTCGTCGCGGACCCGGTGGAAGGCCTCCTCGACGGCGTGCGCGCGCTCGAGCAGCGAGGCCGGGGGCAGGGTCGTGCGCAGGATCACCACCGCGTTGAAGTACGAGGGCTGGGAGTCGGGGGCGACGCCCCAGGGCTCCGTCTCGTAGACGGGGGAGACGGCTTTGATCCGGACGCCGGGGGTGTCCTCGAGGGCGTCCACGGCGCCCTGGAGGGTCTCCAGGCGGTTGCCCAGGTTCGAGCCGAGGGAGAGCACGGCGCGCTTCGGGTTGGACAGGGTGCTGTCGGCCGCGTCGACCTGCTCGACCACGGAGGCGGGAACCGGCTGGACGGTCGGGTCGAACTGCGTCTTGTTCATACTCGGCTCCGGGTGATCGTCACGGTCACGTCGTCGAAGGGCACGGTGATCGGCGCGTCCGGCTTGTGGACGCAGACCTCGACCTCCAGCACCCCCTCGTGCTTCAGGCAGATGCGGGCGATGCGCTCGGCGAGCGTCTCGATGAGGTCGACCGGGTCGCCCTGGACCGCGGCCACGACCTCCTCCGCCACGATGCCGTAGTGCACGGTCTTCGTCAGGTCGTCGTCGGCCGCGGCCGCCCGGGTGTCGAGTCCGAGCACAAGGTCCACGATGAAGGTCTGGCCCTCTTCGCGTTCCTTGGGGAAGACGCCATGGTTCCCGCGGGCCTTGAGGCCGCGCAGCGCGACACGATCCACGCGAATCACTCCTGCTGTCGTCGGTAGGAGCCGGTGCCCGCGATGTGCGGTCGCTGCGCCGGCTCGTTCGAATCTACCTGCGAGCACGGACATCGCTCGCCCGCGGGGGCTATGGACATCGGGCGCCCCGGCTGGTAGCCGCCCATACCCCGATGGGCGGGAGACCAACCGCGGGCCCGTGATTCCGCCCCGTTCGGCGGCCCGGTGCCACTCAGGCGAGTGAGTCGCCGTCGTCCGGGTTGTCGTCCAGGGCGTGACCGATGTCGCCGTCCGCGTCCGGCTCGTCGTCGCTCTCGGCGAGGACGGGGGAGGCGTGGTGGGACCAGAGCTTCCAGCCGTCGCGGGTGCGCCGGAACACGTTCGTGGCGACGACGCGCTGGCCGACCAGGGGACCGAGCTCCTCGCCGTCCTGGGGGGCGGGCCCGCCGCTGAGGATGTTCTCCGTGCAGGTCACGAGGGCGGTGTCGGCGACGACGCTGATGTGCAGGTCGGTGAGGAAGAACTGGATGTACTCGGTGTTGGCCATGATCAGCGCGTAGCTGCGCAGGACCTCGCCGCGGCCGGTGAGGACCGGCCAGCCGGGGTGGACGCAGCTGACCGAGGTGTCCTCGGCGTCGTCCGGGTCCGTGTCCTCGGCGTACGAGACGTCCTCGGGGGCCAGCCACAGCGAGGTGAGCTCCTCGAAGTCGCCGCGCTCCAGTGCCTCGTAGAACGCCCGGTTGGCGTCGTCGACGGCCTGGACGTCGGTACTGGTCACAGGGCTCCTTCGACCGCGCGGGCCACGCGGACGGCGTCGGCGGTGGCGCGGACCTCGTGGACGCGGACGGCCCAGGCGCCGGTGTGGGCGGCGAGGGCGGAGACGGCGGCGGTGGCGGCGTCGCGCTCGCGGGCGGGCGGCGGGGCGCCCTCCTCGCCGGCGAGGACGTGGCCGAGGAACCGCTTGCGGGAGGCGGCGACCAGGACGGGGTGGCCGAGGGCGTGCAGCCGGTCGAGGTGGGCGAGGAGGGCGAGGTCGTGCGCGGCCTCCTTGGAGAAGCCGAGGCCGGGGTCGACGACGATGCGGTCGGGGGCGACGCCGCCGGCGATGACGGCCTCCACGCGCGCGTGGAGCTCGTCGACGACCTCGGTGACGACGTCCTCGTAGCGTCCGTGGACGGCGTCGCCGGCGAGCAGGCCGCGCCAGTGCATGACGACGAAGGGCGCGCCGGCGTCGGCGACGACGGGGATCATCGCGGGGTCGGAGAGGCCGCCGCTCACGTCGTTGACCAGCACGGCGCCCGCGGCCAGGGACTGCTCGGCGACGCGGGCGCGCATCGTGTCGACGGAGACCGTGACGCCCTCGGCGGCGAGGCCGCGCACGACGGGGACGACGCGCCGCAGCTCCTCGTCCTCGTCCACGCGCGTGGCGCCGGGCCGGGTGGACTCGCCGCCGACGTCGACGAGGTCGGCGCCCTGGGCGACCAGGTCGAGGCCGTGCTTGACCGCGAGGGTGGTGTCGAACCAGCGGCCGCCGTCGGAGAAGGAGTCGGGCGTCACATTGACGACTCCCATGACCGCGCAGCGGTCCCATATGGGGAGATTGGCTACGTGGCCCCGGCGGACCTGCGACGTGCTCATGCCTCCAGCCTAGGGCGTGTTTCGAAAGTGGCGTCGTTCGCCCGGAGGGCGGGCCACGCACCAGACCCCGCGTGGCAGACGGCAGTTTCGAAACACGCCCTAGGGCCGGGGGAGGGGTTGCTCGTGTCGGAGGGCGGGTTCTTGAGCGGGGCTCGGCTTCGGCTCCGGGGTGTGGTGGGCGCAGGGGCGGGGGACGGGGGTGCGGCGGCGCAGCAGTGCGGGCAGGCGCAGGGTGACGAAGCCCTCGGCCTGCATCGCGGCCCAGCCGATCCGGGGGAGGTCGCGGGAGGAGCCGTAGACGACGAAGCGGGGTTCCCAGCGGGGGCGGAACTTGGCGTTGAACTTGTAGAGCGACTCGATCTGGAACCAGCGGGACAGGAAGACGAGGAGGCCGCGCCAGGCGCGCAGGACCGGGCCCGCGCCGATCTTCTCGCCGCGGGCGAGCGCGGAGCGGAACATGGCGAAGTTGAGCGACACGCGCGTGATGCCGTGCTGCGGGGCGGCCTGGAGGGCGGCGACGATGAGCAGCTCGTTCATGCCGGGGTCGGCGCTGCGGTCGCGGCGCATGAGGTCGAGGGAGACGCCGTCGGAGCCCCAGGGCACGAAGTGGAGGACGGCCTTCAGGTCGCCGTAGGGTCCCGTGCCGCCGGGACCGGCCGTGTCGTCCGTGCCAGCCGTGCTGTCGGGGTCGGTCTTGTGCGCGGTGGCGATCAGGCAGTCCCCGTCGGCGTCGTCCCCGATGCGGCCCAGCGCCATGGAGAAGCCGCGCTCGGTGTCGGTGCCGCGCCAGGCGTCGGCGGCGCGCCGGACGCGGTCGAGCTCGGCGGCGGAGAGGTCACGCACCCGCCGGACCCGGGTCGCGTAGCCGGAGCGCTCGATCCGCCGGACCATCTGCCGGACGTTGCGCATGGGCCGCCCGGCCAGGGAGAAATCCGCGACGTCCACCACCGCCTCGTCGCCCAGCTCGAGCGCGTCGAGCCCGGTCTCGCGGGTCCATACCTCGCCGCCGGTCTCGGAGCAGCCCATGACGGCCGGGGTCCAGGAGTGGGCCCGTGCCTCGTCCATGAAGCGCTCGATGGCGCCGGGCCAGGCCTCGACGTCGCCGACGGGGTCGCCGCCGGCGAGCATCACCCCGGAGACGACGCGGTAGCAGACGGCGGCCTTGCCGCTGGGGGAGAACACGACGGCCTTGTCGCGGCGGAGCGCGAAGTGGCCGAGGGAGTCGCGGGCGCCGTGCCGCTCCAGGAGGGCGCGCAGCCGGGTCTCGTCGTCCTCGGTGAGCGCGGCCGCGGGGTGTTCGGGGCGCAGCGCGAAGTAGATCGTGGTGAGGGCGGTGACCATGCCGAGCGCGCCGAGTGAGAAGGCGACCGTGCTCGACGTGCGGCCCGCGTAGTCGAGCGGGCCGTCGACGCCGAACAGTCCGTACAGGACGTGCTCCAGGCGGTCGGCGAGGCTGGGGTCGCCGGCCAGCCGGCGCGGGTGGGCGCTGACGACGGCGAGGCCGAGCAGGATCGAGCCCGCGCCCATGAGGACGAAGTTGGCGAGTGCGCGCCAGCGGCTGCGCGGGTCGGGCAGCGCGTCGAACTGGCCGCGGTGCCGGGCCAGCAGCCACAGCAGGACGAGCGGGATGACGACGCCCGCGAGCGAGTGCCGGTAGGCGAACTGGGCGCAGGAGCCGATCGGCAGCAGGACCACCGCGGCCCGCCAGGCCCGCCGCTTGCGCCGCCGCAGCCCGTGCGCGAGCAGGAGCAGCAGGACGCCGCTGCTGAGCGCGAGGGCGGCCGCGTACGGGCCGAGCGTGCCCGGCAGGACCTCGGCGAGGGCGTGCATGCGGCTGTGCCGGAAGCGCGGGAAGACCCCGGCGGCCACGTCGAGGAGTCCGACGAGGAGGCACGTCCGGGCGATCAGGGTGGGCACGGACTCGGGCCGGGGGCCGCGCATCACACGGCGCAGACGTCCCGGAACCTCGGTCCGGCTTTCCGCATCTATCCTGACGAACATCGCATTTCCGTAGTTCTACGAGAAGCGTGAACGGACCACCATGTCCGGCATCCGCGACTTGCGCCCTCTAGGACGGAGGGAGCGGGAATGGGGTTCACTCCCGTCCGGAAAAGTGCCGCAAAGGGTGGGGCACGTACCGGAAAAGCCGCTGCTCACTACGGAAAAGACCGCTGCTCGGGACGGCGGCGCCGTCAACTCGGAGGCAGGAAGAACCCCATGGGGCTCACGAGTCACAAGGTGCTCGCGCTCGCGGTGCTGTGCGCCGTGGTGCTGTTCCTCGGCACCGTGCTGCTCTGGCCGCGGCTGGCGCACCGCTCCTGGCGGGCCGTCACCGGCCGCGTGGCGCTGCTCCTCGGCACCCAGCTGGCGGTCTTCTGCGCCGTGGGTCTCGCGGTGAACCAGTCGTTCGGCTTCTACGCGTCCTGGGCCGACCTGCTGGGCCGCGAGCAGAGCCAGGGGGTGGTCACGGACGCGGCCGTCGCGGGCGGCGGCGCGCGCCGCGTGCACTGGGTGTCCTCGGGCGGCCTGACCGCGCCGCCCGGATCCCGGCCGGGCAGCCTGGGGCGCATCGAGCGGATCGACGTCGCCGGACGCGGCACCGGCATCGGGAGTCCGGCGTACGTGTATCTGCCGCCGGAGTACTTCCAGGAGCGGTACGCGCACCGGCACTTTCCCGCGGCGGTCGTCCTGACCGGCTACCCGGGCACCGCGGAGGCGCTCTACCGCGGCCTGCGCTATCCGCAGACGGCCTACCGGCTGGCGGCGGCACACCGGATGCGGCCGATGATCCTGGTGATGATGCGGCCGACGGTGGCGCCGCCGCGCGACACGGAGTGCGTGGACGTGCCGGGCGGTCCCCGCGCGGAGACGTTCTTCGCCCGGGACCTGCCCGCCGAGGTGGCCGCGCGGTACCGCACCGAGCGGCGCTGGGGGATCGTCGGCGACTCGACGGGCGGCTACTGCGCCCTGAAGCTGGCGCTGCACCACCCCGGTGTCTACCGGGCGGGCGCCGGGCTCTCCGCGTACTACCGGGCGCCGCTCGACCCGACGACGGGCGATCTGTTCCACGGGGACCGGGCGCTGCGGGACCGGGCGGACCTGATGCGCGTCCTCGACCGGGCGCCGGGTCCCGACACCTCGCTCCTTGTGACGACGAGCCGCCAGGGCGAGCACAACTACCCGGACACCATGGCGTTCCTGCGCAAGGTGAAGCCGCCCACGCGCGCGTCGTCGATCGTCCTCGACAGCGGTGGGCACAACTTCAACACCTGGCGCCGGGAGATCCCGGCGACGCTCGAGTGGCTGAGCGCCCGGCTCAGCGAATGATCTCCAGGGCGACGTCCGCGCGGGCGACGTCCCGGGCGTCGGCCGCGGTGGAGCGGCGCAGCGCCTCGTGCAGCCGGGCCGGGGTGAGGACGCCGAGGAAGCGGCCCTCGGAGTCGGCGTCGATGACGGCGATCCAGCCCGCGTCGTGCTGCAGCATCGTGGCGAACGCCTGCTTCAGGGAGGCGCCGACGGGCAGCCAGGCCTCCATGCGGCGTGCGTGGTCGCGGACGGTCGCGCCCTTCTTCGCCGCATCGCGCGCGTGCTCGGCGGAGATCCAGCCGTGCAGGTTGTCCTCCTGGTCCAGGACGACGGCCCAGCGGGCGTCGAGCTCGCGGGGCAGCGGGTCGTCGAGGTGGACGACGGGCGGCTGCTCCAGGTCGCCCTCCTCGATGGGCGTCACCGACAGGCGCTTGAGGCCGCGGTCGGCGCCCACGAAGTCGGCCACGTAGTCGGTCGCGGGCGCGCCGAGGACCGCCGAGGGGGTGTCGAACTGCTCGATGCGGCCCTGCCCGTA
>NZ_WWIA01000885.1 GCF_009870065.1 Streptomyces sp. SID5785
ACAAGGGCCGGATCCTCGCGCTCCAGGAGAGCGGCCCGCTGCCGTACGAGCTGGACGGGGAGCTGGGCACGGTGGGGCCGTTCGACTTCCGGGGGACGCTGGAGGGCGCGCTCACGGCGCACACCAAGTACGACGCGGCGGCGGACGAGTTGCACGCGGTCGCGTACTACCCCACCTGGGACCACGTCCGGCACCTCATGATCGACCGGACCGGGCGGGTGGCGCACACCCAGCGGGTACCGGTCGCGGACGCGCCGATGATGCACGACTTCGCGCTGACCGGGAAGTACGTGGTGATCATCGATCTGCCGGTGACGTTCGACCCCGCGGCGGCGCAGGCGGGGGCCGTGGTGCCGTACGCGTGGAACGACCGGCATCCCATGCGGGTGGGGCTGCTGCCCCGCGGTGGAGGCGCGACCCGGTGGTTCCAGATCGACCCGGTCTTCCACTCGCACACGCTGAACGCGTACGACCAGGGCGACTCGGTGGTCGTCGAGTTCACGGCGATGCCCGCGCCGTTCTTCGTCGCGGGGCGGGGCAACGGCGGTCCGGGGGCGCTCGGCACGCCGACGCTGGAGCGGTGGACCGTCGACCCGCGGGCGGGCCGGGTGCGCAGCGAACGGATCGACGATCTGCCGCAGGAGTTCCCGCGTGTCAACGAGCTGTTCGTGTCCCGGCGGCACCGGTTCGCGTACACGGCGAGTGCGGGGGCGATGTGGCGGGCGTACGAGACGGTGGACGGGGTGCCGCCGGACGAGCACTTCTCGAACCATCTGGTCAAGCACGACATGGCGCGGGGGCGCCGGGAGGTGCACCGGCTGCCCGCGGGTGCGGCGGCCGGTGAGCCGGTGTTCGTGCCGCGGCGCGGGTCCCGGGACGAGGACGACGGCTACGTTCTCTCCTATGTGCACGATCCCGACCGGGGCGCGAGCGACCTGGTGATCCTGTCCGCGCAGGACTTCACGGGCCGTCCGCTGGCCCGCGTCGAACTGCCGGGCCGGGTCCCGCTGGGTTTCCACGGCAGTTGGGTGGCGCAGCTGTAGCGCGCGGGACGCCCGAGGGGCGCTGAGCTGCGGGAGGCATGGGCAAACCGCCGCCGGGCGGGGTACGTTGCCGCATCGGGACCGGCAGAGAGCAGGACGATGCAGGAACTGGAAGTGCCCCGCCTGACGGCGCCGCCGGTGTCCGGCGGGCTCGCCGACTCGCTGTTCGACGCGGCGCTGCGGTCCCCGGACCGGGTGCAGTTCTCGCTGCCCGCGCCGGACCGGGGCTGGCGCCGGGTGCGGGCCGGGGTGTTCGCCGATGAGGTCCTCGCGGTGGC
>NZ_WWIA01000886.1 GCF_009870065.1 Streptomyces sp. SID5785
CAGGAGGTGGGCGCGGGCCGGTCGGTGTTGATGGTGCGGCCCGGGTCCCCGGGCGGCTCGGCCGAGGGGCGCGAGGTCGCGTCCGGAGAACCGGTCGGCTGCGCAGGTGCGGGCCGGGCCGGGGCGCCACCGCCGGGCGGCGGCGGGCCGGTCGGGCTGGCGGTCGCGGCGCCCGCCGCCTCGTCGGCGATGGCGTCGAAGTCCACGTCACCGGTGTTCTCCAGCATGGTGATGTGGTCGAGCACGGTCTGGTTGGCATCCGTGGCCAGTTCCCGTACCAGCGCGTTGCGTGTGGTGTGGCGCACCTGTGCGATCAGTGCGAACACCTTGCCGTGCGAGTCACGCAGCAGATTGGCGAACTTCCGCTCGTAGTCCTTGCCGCTCGCCGCACTCAACTGGTCGAGCCAGCCCTGCTGCTGGGCGTTGGGCTGGCTCGGCAGCTCCACCCCGAGCCGGCCCGCGACCGAGCGCACCCGCTGGTCCAGGTCGGTGTGGCCGACGACGAGGTGGTCCCCCGCCTCGCGCACCGCGCGGGTCGGCGCGCGCTCCATGGCCTGCTGGCCCGCGGGGATCTCCCAGAGCCCCGCGAGCCGGACCTTGACGATGAAGTCCCGGTCCGTCGCCGACAACGGGCCCCACTGGGTGGCCACGGTCCCGGCGTTCAGGTTCGCCTGGCCCGTCCCCGACCGGTCGGCGTACGACCAGATCGGGAACGCCAGGGCGCCCAGGGTGGCGACGAGGGCGGCGATGATCAGGGCGGTGCCGTTGACGCGACGCAAGCAGGCCTCCCGGTGACCGGCTCCGAACTCGCCGCTGCGGCGAGCTACTTGGTGGTACGGGAAGATACGGGCGGGACGTCCGCGGTGTTCAGTTCCTCGCGGGGTTCGTCGTCCCCGCGCACGGTGCGTGACCGGCCGCGCAGGGCCCGCACGACGAGCAGCGCACCCGCGAGCGCCACGGCCGCGGCGAGCAGCGCCGCGTCCGGGACGTGCCCGCCCACCGACCTGGCCCACTGCTCGGCGGCGAACGAGTCGTCCACGTCGAGCAGTCCGGGCAGCGCCGTCGTCCCGTCGAACAGCAGGAACAGCGTGCCGAGCACGACGAAGAACAGGCCCGAGACGAGCGAGGTCGAGTGGGTCTCGAAGCGGCCGACGCGCACCGCGCGGCCGCGCAGGACCCGGCGCCTGCCGAGGTCGAACCGCTCCCACAACAGGGCGAGCAGGAACAGCGGCACGGCCATGCCCAGCGCGTACACGGCGAGGAGCAGCCCGCCGTACACGGGGTGCCCGCCGAGCGCGGCGACGGTGAGGACGCTGCCGAGGATCGGGCCCGCGCAGAACCCGGCGAGTCCGTAGACCGCGCCCAGGGCGTAGACGGACAGGGCAGTGGCCGGGCGGATACGGCCGGACAGCTCCGTCAGACGCCGGGAGGAGAAGCCGCGGCCCGCGATCTGCAGGACGCCGAGCGCGATGACGGTCCAGCCGCCGACCGTGACGAGCAGGTCGCGGTGGCCGTAGAAGAAGCGCCCGGCGAAGGAGCCGGCCGCGCCGAGCGGGACCAGGGTCGTGGCGAGGCCGAGGTAGAAGACGCCGGTGCGGGCGACGAGCCGGGTGGGGCTGTCGATCGAGTACGCGAAGAACGCGGGGAGCAGGAGCGCGCTGCACGGGCTGAGCAGCGCGAGCAGCCCTCCGAGGAACGCGGCGAGGTAACCGATGTCGCTCACTTCGCGGCCCGCGCCTTCGCCGCCTCGATCTCCTGGACGAAGACCTCCTCGGGCTGGGCTCCGGCCAGCGGCTGCCCGTTGATCAGGAACGAGGGCGTCGCGGTGGCGCCCAGCGCGTACGCCTCGTCCCGGTCCTTCTCGACGGCGGCCCGTGCCCGCGGACCGGCCAGGTCGTCGCGGAACCGGTCGAGGTCCGCGACGCCGGCCTCGCGGGCGAGGGCGTCGAGGCGGGCGGCGCCGAAGCCCTTCTCCTTGGCCCCGTCGGCGTAGGCGGCCTCGTGGAACTGCCAGAAGCGGCCCTGCTCTCCGGCGGCCCAGGCCGCGCGTGCGGCGGACTCCGACGCGGCGCCGAAGAGCGGGAAGTTGCGCCACTCGATGCGCAGGGTGCCGTCCTCGACGTACTTCTTCACGAGGGCCGGTTCGGTGTCGCGGGCGAACTTTCCGCAGTAGCCGCACTGGAAGTCGGCGTACTCGACGAGGACGACGGGCGCGTCCGCGCGGCCCCGGGCGAGCGGGTCCTTCGCGTCGCGTCGGGCGAGTCCGGTCAGGGTCTCGGAGGTGTCGTCGGCGGGCTGCTGCCCGACGGTCGCGGCAGGGCGGGAGTCGGGCTCGGTCGCCGTGTAGGAGACGACGCCGAGCAGGGCCGCGGCCACGACGACGACGGCGCCGAGGGCGAGCGGGCGGGTGGAGCGGGTCGTGCCGGACGGGGCGGCGGACTTGTTCTGGGGCATGCCGGAGCGGTCCCTTGCGTGAGGAGGACGTGATGAGGAGGACGACGGTGTGCGGGCACGGCGGTGCGGCCCGGGGCGTCGTCTACACGCGCAGGACGGACAGTTCGACCGGTGAGAGTGCGTCGGCGGGCGGCGGCGCGCGGCCGCACGGGATGCGCGGCGCGAGGCCCTCGAGCGGCGCGGCGGCGCCCTCGCCGTGCGCCTGCGCGAGCGGCG
>NZ_WWIA01000887.1 GCF_009870065.1 Streptomyces sp. SID5785
GGTCCTACACCTGGCCTCGGACCGCGGGCGCCGGGGTGACCGTCTACGTCATCGACACCGGCGTCCGCACCTCGCACCGGGACTTCGGCGGCCGGGCCTCCAGCGGCTGGGACTTCGTCGACGACGACCCGGTGGCCCAGGACGGCAACGGCCACGGCACCCACGTGGCCGGCACCGTCGCCGGCGCGGCGTACGGCGTCGCCAAGAAGGCCCGGGTCGTCGCCGTGCGCGTGCTCGACGACACGGGCTCGGGCACCACGGCCCAGGTCATCGCGGGCATCGACTGGGTGACCCGGCACGCGCACAGGCCCGCGGTCGCCAACATGAGCCTGGGCGGTTCCGCCAACGCCCAGCTCGACGCCGCCGTCCGCGCCTCGATCGCCTCCGGCGTGACGTACACGGTCGCGGCGGGCAACGACGGGCTCCCGGCGAGCTGGTACTCCCCGGCCCGCGTCCCGGAGGCCGTGACGGTCGGCGCGACCGGCCCCACCGACGCACGGGCCGGATTCTCCGACTGGGGCACGTCGCTCGACCTGTTCGCCCCCGGCGTCGACATCACGTCGGCCTCGTACGCGAGCGACACAGGCGCGGCCACGTACTCCGGCACGTCGATGGCCTCGCCGCACGCCGCGGGCGCCGCCGCGCTCTATCTCGGCGACCGGCCGCGCGCGACCCCGGCCGAGGTGGGCCGGGCCCTCACGGACCGGGCGGTGACCGGCCGCGTCACGGGAGCCGGACCCGGCTCCCCGAACCGGTTGCTCCAGGTGCCGGGGTCCTGATCAACAGCCCGTCAGGAAAGGCGCGTTCACGCTCCGGCCCCGCCGTTCGCGGCGGGGCCGGTCTTGTCTGTGTGCTGACGCCCGAGTAGGTACGTAAGCACCGGATTGCCCGCCCCGTCCGCGTGGAAGGCTCCCCCGGTACGTGCCACGAGTCCCCTCGCGTCCAGCGCGCCCCGGTCCTTCGCGACCCGCCCCTCCTCCGATCCCCCGACAGGAGCGGTCATGCCCGCACAGCGCCCCCGTCCCCGGCTCCCCGCGCCCACCACGGGCCGCATCCCGGTCCGTGACGTCGGTCCGGCCGTCGACCGCGGCAGACGTCCCGCGAAGGCCGTCACCGGGGAGACCTTCCAGGTGACCGCCACCGTGTTCCGCGAGGGCCACGACGCCCTCGCCGCGGGCGTGGTCCTGCGCGCCCCCGACGGCACCCGCCGCCCCCGCGTCCCGATGCGCGAACTGGCGCCGGGCACCGACCGCTGGGGTGCCGACGTGACCCCGGACGCGCCCGGCGCCTGGACCTTCGCCGTCGAGGCCTGGGGCGATCCGGTCGCGACCTGGCGGCACACGGCCGGCATCAAGGTCCCGGCCGGTCTCGACACCGAACTCGTCCTGGAGGAGGGCGCGTTGCTGCACGAGCGCGCCGCCGCACGGGCCGCCCTGACCAGGTCCGCCCGCGCCGCACTGCGCGGCGCCACGGACGCGCTGCGCGACCCGTCCCGGACCCCGGCCGCCCGGCTCGCCGGGGCCCTCACCCCCGAGGTGGACGCGGCCCTCGCCCGGTATCCGGTGCGCGAACTGGTCACGCGGTCACCGGAGTTGCCGTTGCTCGTGGAGCGGGAGCGGGCGCTGGTCGGTTCCTGGTACGAGTTCTTCCCGCGCTCCGAGGGCGCGGTCGTCGAACCGGGCAGGCCACCGGTCAGCGGCACGTTCGCGACCGCGGCCGAGCGCCTCCCGGCGATCGCCGCGATGGGCTTCGACGTCGTCTACCTGCCCCCGGTCCACCCCATCGGCACCACCCACCGCAAAGGCCCCGACAACTCCCTGCCCCCGGGCCCCCACGACGTCGGCGTCCCCTGGGCCATCGGCTCCCCCGAGGGCGGCCACGACGCCGTCCACCCCGACCTCGGCACCCTCGACGACTTCGACGCCTTCGTCACCCGCGCCACCGGCCTCGGCCTGGAGATCGCCCTCGACTTCGCACTCCAGTGCTCACCCGACCATCCCTGGGTCGAGAAACACCCCGAGTGGTTCCACCACCGGCCCGACGGCACGATCGCCCACGCCGAGAACCCGCCCAAGAAGTACCAGGAC
>NZ_WWIA01000888.1 GCF_009870065.1 Streptomyces sp. SID5785
TTGCGAAGTCCACTGAGCACCCTTTCGAGCAGAGTCACGTCCGGCGCACCGCCGTTGTTCTCGTCGCCACCCGGCTGGTGAATCGCGACGAGGCCGGCCTCCGCGAGGTCCGCGACGAGGATCCGGGCCACACCGAGAGGCATCGTCAGGAGAGCCGACACCTCGGCGACGGACTTCACCTCGCGGCACAGGTGGCAGATGCGCTGGTGCTCCGGGAGAAGCGTCATCAGCGCCGCCGGGTCGGCGGTCGTGGAGACGAGCGCCTCTATCGCGAGCTGGTAGCGCGGCCGGGTCCGGCCGCCGGTCATCGCGTACGGGCGGACCAGCGGCTGGTCGCCCTCATCACCGTAGGCAGCGTCTGCAGCGGTCCTGCCGTACGGGTCGTGAGGAGCGGTGGGCGGGGTCATGGATCCTCCGGGCGGGACGGCAGATTCGGGGAGCTGCCGTCTGAGGGTGGGCCGGTGGGGGGATTGTGTGACGGCCGGACGTGGGTCGGAAGGGGATTGCGTGGTCTCTCTGGATTTCGGGGCGGGTGGTGCGTCAGACTTCAGATGTGGCCGGGGTTACCGGCCGTCACCCCGTCAGTGGAGCAGGCTGCCCTGCAGCTCGGCACGGAGATCCGGGGTGAGCACGGCGCCCGCCCGGTCGACGAGCAGCGCCATCTCGTAGCCGACGAGACCGATGTCGCACTCGGGATGCGCGAGCACGGCGAGGGACGAGCCGTCGGAGACGGACATGATGAAGAGAAAGCCGCGCTCCATCTCCACGACCGTCTGATTCACCGGCCCGCCCTCGAAAATGCGGGACGCGCCCGCCGTGAGCGACGTGAGACCCGACGCCACGGCCGCCAACTGGTCCGCGCGGTCGCGCGGGAATCCTTCTGACATCGCGAGCAGCAGACCGTCCGCGGACACCACCACCGTGTGCGAGACACCCGGCGTGTTGTCCACGAAGTTGGTGATCAACCAGTTCAGGTTCTGTGCCGCCTGGCTCATC
>NZ_WWIA01000889.1 GCF_009870065.1 Streptomyces sp. SID5785
GGTGCTGGACGCGCACCGCCTCGTCCAGCGCGCTCTCCCGCGCGTCGCCCAGGACCTCGCCGACGGGCCCGACACCGACCCATACGCATGGCTGCGCACCCGCGTCGTCCGCGCCGCGCTCGGCGCCAGGAGGACCCGCGGCCTCCAGCCGGCCGTGATCGGCCTGCGGCTCTTCCCGCGGGCCGGTGACGCGGTCGAGTTCGGCCTCGACCGCCGCCTGTCCGAGACCACCCCCGGCGTACGGGCGGCCTACGCGCTCCTGGTGCTCGAGCGGGTGTCCGAGGCGGAGGCGCGGCGCATCACCGGTGACGCCGTGGCCGTCCGGCACGCGCGATCGCTGCGCCTGGAGCTGGGCGCCGACGGCGAACGGGCGCTGGCCTCCTCCGAGTTCGACCCCTGCGTCGTCCAGATGACCCCGGACGACCTGCTGCGCCGCCGCCGCAACACCGGACTGACGTACGCGGCCGCTGCCCTCGTCGCGCTCACCGGCGTCGGCCTCCTCATCGCCCAGCTCCTGCAGCCGCCGCCCCCGCCGCTGGCCGATCCGGCAGGCGGCCAGCCCGCCCCCACCCGCGCCCTGGACCCCGCGCACCTGACCCGCGTCGACCCGGACACCTGGGCGGACACCTCCCGCGTGGACCTGACCGCGTGGCCCGCCCGCGGCGACCTCACCGACGACCGCTCGCTGCTC
>NZ_WWIA01000890.1 GCF_009870065.1 Streptomyces sp. SID5785
CAGGGGCGCGGGGAACTGCGCGACCAGCCCCCACCGGGGCCGCAGACGAAGAAACCGGCACCCGAGCGGCGCTCAGGCCACGTTCACCCGCTGCCCCGGAGGCGCCGCCTCCAGCCAGGCGAGGAAACCGGTCAGCGCATCCTCGCTCATCGCCAGCTCGAGCCGAGCGCCACGATGCGTACAGGCGAGAACGATCGCGTCGGACAGGAGTGCGAGCTCCTCCTCGCCCTCCGGCGCACGCCGCCCCGTGACCTCGATGGCCGCCCGCTCGAGGATCCGCCGCGGCCGGGGCGCGTAGGAGAAGACGCGGAACCACTCGACCCGGTCACCGTTGTAGCGGGCGATGCCGTAGCCCCAGCCCTTCCCGGAGGCACCCTCCGTACCGGGTCCGGACACGTCCCACCGCAGCGAGCAGTCGAACGTCCCGCCCGACCGCTGGATGAGCCGCCGGCGCAGTCCGAAGACGAACAGCCCCGCCAGTACCAGGACGACGACCGCCACCACACACAGCACGACAACGAGGACCATCGGTACCGACCTCCTCGCTTCGCGACGGAATCAAACGCCTGATAACGGAACAGCAAAAACAGTTGTAGACCGCCTCAGCCGCGACCTGGTCCGGAGATCAACTCCGGACCGGGCCGCGGCTGAGGCACGTCCTGGGGCTCGCTGGAATCAGCGGGCCGCCACCGCACGCAGTCGGACATCGGCGCGACGCTCGGCGGACGCGTCCGCGTCCGACTTCGCGCGCTCCAGGGCCCGCTCCGCACGCTGGACATCGATCTCGTCCGACAGCTCGGCGATCTCGGCCAGCAGGGACAGCTTGTTGTCCGCGAACGAGACGAAACCGCCGTGGACCGCAGCCACGACCGTCCCTCCGTCGCTCGTACGGATCGTCACAGGGCCCGACTCCAGCACACCGAGCAGCGGCTGGTGACCGGGCATGACGCCGATGTCGCCGGACGCGGTGCGCGCGACGACCAGGGTGGCCTCGCCGGACCAGACACTGCGGTCCGCGGCGACGAGCTCGACGTGCAGCTCAGCAGCCAAGGTGGGCTCCTCGGGTCACCACCCGGCGGCACTCGCTGCCGGGTGTTGGGTCAAAGTCTAGTGGGCGTTGCGGGAGGGCCGGGACATACCCCCGGCCCTCCCTGCGAGCACGGGGCTCAGGAGACGCCCAGCTCCTTGGCGTTGGCCTTGAGGTCCTCAATGCCACCGCACATGAAGAACGCCTGCTCCGGGAAGTGGTCGTACTCGCCGTCGATGATCGCGTTGAAGGCCGCGATCGACTCGTCCAGCGGGACGTCCGACCCGTCGACGCCGGTGAACTGCTTGGCGACGTGGGTGTTCTGGGACAGGAAGCGCTCCACGCGACGGGCGCGGTGGACAGTGAGCTTGTCCTCCTCGCCGAGCTCGTCGATACCGAGGATCGCGATGATGTCCTGGAGGTCCTTGTACTTCTGCAGCACCGTCTTGACGCGCATGGCGGCGTCGTAGTGGTCCTGCGCGATGTAGCGCGGGTCCAGGATGCGGGACGTGGAGTCCAGCGGGTCCACGGCCGGGTAGATGCCCTTCTCGGAGATCGGACGGGAGAGCACCGTCGTCGCGTCGAGGTGGGCGAACGTGGTGGCCGGGGCCGGGTCGGTCAGGTCGTCCGCGGGGACGTAGATCGCCTGCATCGAGGTGATCGAGTGACCACGGGTCGACGTGATGCGCTCCTGGAGGAGACCCATCTCGTCGGCCAGGTTCGGCTGGTAACCCACCGCGGACGGCATGCGGCCGAGCAGGGTCGAGACCTCGGAGCCGGCCTGCGTGAAGCGGAAGATGTTGTCGATGAAGAACAGCACGTCCTGCTTCTGCACATCGCGGAAGTACTCCGCCATGGTCAGACCCGCGAGGGCCACGCGCAGACGGGTGCCCGGCGGCTCGTCCATCTGACCGAAGACCAGCGCGGTCTTGTCGATGACGCCCGAGTCGGACATCTCCTCGATGAGGTCGTTGCCCTCACGGGTGCGCTCACCGACACCGGCGAACACGGAGACACCGTCGTGGTTGTTGGCGACGCGGTAGATCATCTCCTGGATGAGCACCGTCTTGCCGACGCCGGCACCACCGAACAGACCGATCTTTCCACCCTTGACGTACGGGGTGAGAAGGTCGATGACCTTGACGCCGGTCTCGAACATCTCGGTCTTCGACTCGAGCTCGTCGAAGTTCGGGGCCTTGCGGTGGATGCCCCAGCGCTCGCCCTCGTACGTCTCGTCGACGTTGAGGACCTCGCCGAGGGTGTTGAACACCTTGCCCTTGGTGAAGTCACCGACGGGCACGGTGATCGAGGCACCGGTGTCCGTCACCGCAGCCTGGCGGACCAGGCCGTCGGTGGGCTGCATCGAGATCGCGCGGACCAGGCCGTCACCGAGGTGCTGGGCGACCTCGAGCGTCAGGGTCTTCTTGGCGCCGTCCTGAGCCGGGTCGGCGACCTCGACGTGCAGGGCGTTGTAGATGTCCGGCATCGCGTCGACGGGGAACTCCACGTCGACGACCGGGCCGATGACCCGGGCGACGCGGCCCGTGGCAGCGGCCGTCTCAACAGTGGTCGTCATTACTTGTCACTCCCCGCGGTCGCGTCGGCCAGAGCGGCAGCGCCGCCGACGATCTCGCTGATTTCGTTGGTGATCTCCGCCTGGCGGGCCGCGGAGGCCAGCCGGGAAAGCGTGTTGATGAGGTCGCCCGCGTTGTCGGTGGCCGACTTCATCGCGCGGCGGGTGGCGGCGTGCTTGGAGGCAGCCGACTGCAGCAGCGCGTTGTAGATGCGGCTCTCGACGTAGCGCGGCAGCAGGGCGTCGAGGACGTCCTCCGCCGACGGCTCGAAGTCGTACAGCGGAAGGATCTCGTCCTTGGACGGAGCCTCCGCCGCCACCTCTTCGAGGCTGAGCGGCAGCAGTCGGCCGTCGACGGCCGTCTGCGTCATCATCGAGACGAACTCGGTGTAGACGATGTGGAGTTCATCCACGCCGCCCTCCGCCGTGTCCTTCTCGATGGCCTCGATCAGCGGTCCCGCGACCTTCTTGGCGTCCGCGTACGTGGGCTCGTCGGTGAAGCCCGACCACGACTCCGCGATCTTGCGCTCGCGGAAGTTGTAGTGGGCGACACCGCGCCGGCCGACGATGTACGAGTCGACCTGCTTGCCCTCGGCCTCGAGGCGCTCGGTGAGCTGCTCCGCGCCCTTGATGGCGTTGGAGTTGAAGGCACCGGCCAGGCCGCGGTCGCTCGTGAGGAGCAGAACCGCGACACGGGTCGGCGACTCGGCCTCGGTGGTCAGCGGGTGCTTGGTGTTCGAACCCGTACCCACCGCCGTGACCGCGCGGGTGAGCTCGGTCGCGTACGGCGTGGAGGCCGCCACCTTGCGCTGCGCCTTGACGACGCGCGAGGCGGCGATCATCTCCATCGCCTTGGTGATCTTCTTGGTCGCGGTGACGGATCGGATGCGACGCTTGTAGACCCGGAGCTGGGCTCCCATGAGTCAGGTCCCTTCCTTACGTCACTTGGAGACGTTGACGGCCGGAGCGTCCTCGCCGAGAAGCTTGCCGTCCGAGGTCTCGAACTGCTTCTTGAAGTCCGCGATGGCGTCGCCGACGGCCTGAAGCGTGTCGTCCGACATCTTGCCGCCCTCCTTGATGGAGGTCATGAGGCCCTGCTCCTTGCGGTGCAGGTACTCAAGGAGCTCCTTCTCGAAGCGGCGGATGTCGGAGACCGGGACGTCGTCCATCCGGCCGGTGGTGCCGGCCCAGACGGAGACGACCTGGTCCTCGGTGGCCATCGGCTGGTACTGAGCCTGCTTGAGTAGCTCGACCATGCGCTGACCGCGCTCCAGCTGCGCCTTCGACGCGGCGTCCAGGTCGGAACCGAAGGCGGCGAACGCCTCGAGCTCACGGAACTGGGCCAGGTCCACGCGCAGACGGCCGGAGACCTGCTTCATCGCCTTGTGCTGCGCGGAACCACCGACTCGGGAGACGGAGATACCGACGTTCAGCGCGGGGCGCTGACCGGCGTTGAAGAGGTCCGACTCCAGGAAGCACTGGCCGTCGGTGATGGAGATGACGTTGGTCGGGATGAACGCGGAGACGTCGTTGGCCTTCGTCTCGACGATCGGCAGACCCGTCATCGAACCGGCGCCCATGTCGTCCGAGAGCTTCGCGCAGCGCTCGAGCAGACGGGAGTGCAGGTAGAAGACGTCACCCGGGTAGGCCTCGCGCCCCGGCGGGCGGCGGAGGAGCAGGGACACGGCGCGGTAGGCGTCGGCCTGCTTCGACAGGTCGTCGAAGATGATGAGGACGTGCTTGCCCTCGTACATCCAGTGCTGGCCGATGGCCGAACCGGTGTACGGCGCCAGGTACTTGAAGCCGGCCGGGTCGGACGCCGGGGCGGCGACGATGGTCGTGTACTCCAGCGCGCCGGCCTCTTCGAGGGCACCGCGCACGGAGGCGATGGTGGAGCCCTTCTGACCGATGGCGACGTAGATGCAGCGGACCTGCTTCGACGGGTCGCCGGTGCGCCAGTTGTCACGCTGGTTGATGATCGTGTCGACGGCCAGGGCGGTCTTGCCGGTCTGGCGGTCACCGATGACCAGCTGACGCTGGCCACGGCCGACGGGGGTCATCGCGTCGACGGCCTTGTAGCCCGTCTCCATCGGCTCGTGCACCGACTTGCGCTGCATGACCGTGGGGGCCTGCAGCTCGAGGGCGCGGCGGCCGACGGTCTCGATGTCGCCGAGGCCGTCGATCGGGTTGCCGAGCGGGTCGACGACGCGACCCAGGTAGCCCTCGCCTACGCCGACGGAGAGGACCTCACCGGTACGGGAGACCGGCTGACCCTCCTCGATGCCGCTGAACTCGCCGAGGACGATCGCACCGATCTCGCGCTCCTCGAGGTTGAGGGCGAGACCGAGGGTGCCGTCCTCGAACTTCAGCAGTTCGTTGGCCATGGCCGAGGGCAGACCCTCGACCTTCGCGATGCCGTCGCCGGCAAGGGTGACCGTACCGACCTCCTCGCGCGAGGCCGCGTCCGGCTTGTACGCCTGGACGAAGTTCTCCAGCGCGTCCCGGATCTCCTCCGGCCGGATCGTGAGCTCCGCCATCTGGGTTCCCTGCTCTCCTTGTTGGGCCCGAAAGTCTTCTTGGGGGGTCTGGGGTCAGCCCCCAGGAATTCTCTGCACGGCCAACTAGGGCCGTAGGTAGTACGTGGTGAGTCGGTCAGCCGGCCATACGGCGGCTGGCCTCCTCGATGCGGTCCGCGATCGAGCCGTTGATGACCTCGTCGCCCACCTGCACCTTGATCCCGCCGAGGACCTCGGGGTCCACGTCCAGGTTCAGGTGCATCTGGCGCCCGTAGAGCTTCGCCAGGGACGCACCCAGGCGCTGCTTCTGCGCGTCGCTCAGCGGAACCGCGGTGGTGACGACCGCCACCATGCGCTCCCGGCGCTCGGCGGCGAGCTTGGAGAGGGACTCGAGTCCCCCTTCCAGGCTACGTCCACGCGGCGCGGTCACAAGACGCTCGACGAGGCGCTCGGTGGTGGGCATGGCCCGGCCGCCGAGCAGACGCGTCACGAGCTCGCCACGCGCCGAGGCTGTGGCGGCCTTGTCGGTCAGCGCGGCACGCAGCTCGGTGTTCGAGGAGACGATCCGGCCGAAGCGGAACAGCTCGTCCTCGACGTCGTCCAGCTCGCCGCGCTTCTGCGCCGCGGTCAGGTCCGCGATGTTCGCGAGTTCCTCGAGGGAGTCGACCAGGTCGCGCGACGCCGACCACCGGGAGCGGACCAGGCCGGCCACCAGGTCGGCGGCGGGGCCGCTGATCTGGCCGCCGAGCAGGCGGGTCGCCAGCTCGGCCTTGGCCTCGCCGGCCTGCGCCGGGTCGGTCAGGACCCGGCGCAGCGACACCTCGCGGTGCAGCAGCGCGGTCACCGCGGCCAGGTCACCGGCGAGCGCCTTGGCGTCGGCCGACGTCGAGTCGGTCAGCGCGTCCAGGCGCTCACGCGCGGTGGCGAGAGCCTCGCGGCTCGCTCCGTGGGCGGTCATCGAGCGGCCTCTGCCTTCGTCGCGGTCTCGTCGAGCCCGTCGAGGAAGCGGTCGATCGTGCGCGACTGCCGGGCGTGGTCCTCGAGGGACTCGCCGACCAGCTTGCCGGCCAGGTCGGTGGCCAGCTGGCCCACGTCCTGGCGCAGCGACTGAGCGGCGGCCTTGCGGTCGGCGTCGATCTGCGCGTGACCGGCGGCGATGATCTCCTCACGCTGCCGCTGGCCTTCCGCACGCATCTCGGCGATGAGAGCGGCGCCCTGCTCCTGCGCCTCCTGGCGCAGGCGCGCGGCCTCGTGCCGGGCCTCGGCGAGCTGAGCCTTGTACTGCTCGAGCACGCTCTGGGCCTCGGTCTGAGCGGCCTCGGCCTTCTCGATACCGCCTTCGATGGCCTCGCGACGCTCTTCCAGAACCTTGTTGATGTTCGGGAGGAGCTTCTTGGCGAGGAAGCCGAAGACGATGACGAAGGCGATCAGGCCGATGACAAGCTCGGGAATCGGCGGGACGAGGGGATTTTCCATCTCCTCGGCCGCAACCGTGAGCAGCTGGCTCATGTCAGTGCCTTTCGTCTAGTCAGCAGGTGGATGATCCGTGGATCACTTGCCGTAGACGAACGGCATGACCAGACCGATGAGGGCGAGCGCCTCACAGAAGGCGAAGCCGAGGATCTGGTTGGCGCGGATCAGGCCGGCGGCCTCGGGCTGACGGGCAAGGGCCTGGGTGCCGTTACCGAAGATGATGCCGACGCCGACGCCGGGACCGATGGCAGCAAGGCCGTAGCCGACGGAGCCGAGCGAGCCGGAAACAGCGGCAAGGGTCTGGGACATGCCAGTTATTCCTTTTCTGTGCGAACCGGTGGGGGTTGGCCACCGGACGTCTGAGGGGGTCGAGGTACGGGACGCTCAGTGGTGCTCGGCGAGCGCGCCCTGGATGTAGGTGCACGTCAGAAGGACGAAGACGTACGCCTGAAGTGCCTGGATGAAGAGCTCGAAGGCCGTCATCACGATCGTCATGATGAAGCTGACGCCGGCGTAGGCGATGCCGATGCCGTTCAGCAGGTACCAGCTGGCGATCGTGAAGAGCAGCAGCAGGGTGTGACCCGCGAACATGTTCGCGAAGAGTCGCACGGCGTGCGTGAACGGACGCACCAGCAGGTTCGAGAAGAACTCGATGACCATGGCGAGCGGCAGCACCGCACCGAGCGACTTGTCGTAGCCGGTGACGTTCTTGAAGAACCCGACGAAGCCGTGCCGCTTGAAGGTCAGCGAGACCCAGAGGATGTAGACGATCACGGCGAGCACCGCGGGGTACGCGATGATCGAGGTGACCGGGAACTGGGCGACCGGAATGATCGACCAGAGGTTCATCATCCAGATGAAGAAGAACAGCGACACGACCAGCGGGACGTACTTCTCGCCCTCGCGCTTGCCGATGGTCTCGTAGACGACACCGCGCCGGATGAAGTCGTAACCCGCCTCGGCGACCATCTGCAGCTTGCCCGGGACGACCTTCGGCTTGCCGAAGGCCATCCAGAAGAAACCGACGATGATGATCGAGCCGAGCAGCGCGAGGAGCATCGGCTTGTTGAAGTACAAGTTGCTGTCCGCGTCGCCCCAGAGGGGCTCGAACAGGAACGAGTGCAGGCCGGGAGCCGGGAAGCCACACCCGTCGAAAATGTGGCAGTCGGTCTCGAAGGCGAGCACCTGCGTCGGGTCAGCACTCACCGCGGGCTCCTTCAGCGTGGCGCATAGGTACGGCAACCTCGTTGTGTCGGCGCGGCATGCAGCCGCGGTTCGGCACGGGACTGGTGTTACGGATGTGGGGGCGGCAGTTGGGCTTCGAGCCTCGCGCTAGTGCAGGCGTCAGCTCGGATGCCCGCGCCCGCGATGCCGCAGTTGGCACCGGACGATAGCAGGGTCGTGAACGTGCATTTATCCCACCCCTACGGTTCACGACTTCGACCCCGAGTTCTCGGGCTTCTCGCCCTTCTGGGTATCGGGCTCGACGTAGAGGATCTTGGCCTGCATATGGGCCCGCGTCTGTGCGGCGATCCACGCGAGCGTGGTGGCCACCAGCGTGAACGCGAACGCCTTGGGGTTGAAGAAGGTCGCGTCCTTGAAGAGTGCGACGAACACCACCATGAGCAGCAACTGCGCTACGTACAGCAGGAGTCCCATCATCTGGAACAGGTGCGGAAGCGATTTGGCAGTGCGCTGCAGCGCCACGAGACCGAGCCCCATGAAGACCAGCGAGACCAGCGTGCCGATGACCGCACCGAGCGCACCCTTGCCACCGGCGAGCGCAGCACTGACGACGACGGCGATCGCGCCGACGGCGGCTGTGGGCACAGCGGTGTGGACAAGAGTCCGTGCGTCATTGGACGGCATGGCGGCAGCTCCGCTTGCTGGTGGGGGCAGGTGTCGTCATGGACGAGCGTAGTCCGGGGCCGAGAGGGTTCTCCGGGCCAAGAGACCGTCGCACTACGGTCTTTCGGCTCTATCCCCGGTTCTCGTGAACGGTATCACAAACTATTTGATGCGGTCTTTACCTAGATGGTGTGCCAACCGTCACACGTGAGGGGGATTCTGCGCGTCTGTGCAAGCGGGCGGCCGACTTGTCTGGTATTGGGCCGATTCACCCGGCGCCGTCAACGCGGGGACTGCGCCCGGTGCCGGTCCGTGAAACGCGAACGGGCGCCGATCGCGGTCGCTCCGTTGACGCCCGCGGGGATCGGCGTCGGATCCGGTCCGGGCGCCTCGGCCGTCTCGGCGGCGGCCTCCTCGGGCACGGCCGGCTGCGCCGTACGGCGGTAGCGGGGCGGGACCAGATGCTGGGCCCAGCGCGGTGCCCGCGGCGTGAACCGGGGCAGCAGGAGCAGCACGAGCCCGACGAAGCAGAGTCCGGCGATCGTCAGCATGACCCACATGCCCGACGTGGAGGGCACCGAGTAGGCGACCGTGCCGAACGCGATGAGCGCCGACCAGAAGTACATGATGAGGACCGCGCGCGAGTGCGAGTGCCCGATCTCGAGGAGCCGGTGGTGCAGATGCCCGCGGTCCGCGGCGAACGGCGACTGCCCGTTCCAGGTGCGGCGCACGATCGCGAGCACGAGGTCCGCGAACGGGATGGCGATCACGGTGAGCGGCATCACGAGCGGGATGAAGACCGGGAGCATCGCGTGGGTGGTGTCCCGGGTGCTGCCGCCGAGGTTCAGCCGGAGCGCGTCGGGGTCGATCTGCCCGGTCATGGAGATGGCGCCCGCCGCGAGCACCAGGCCGATCAGCATCGACCCGGAGTCGCCCATGAAGATGCGCGCGGGATGCATGTTGTGCGGCAGGAAGCCCAGGCACATGCCCATCAGGATCGCCACGAACAGGGTCGCGGGCGCGGCCGCCTCGATCCCGTAGCCGTACCAGATGCGGTAGGCGTACAGGAAGAACGCGGCGGCGGCGATGCACACCATGCCGGAGGCCAGGCCGTCGAGCCCGTCGACGAAGTTGACCGCGTTGATGGTGATGACCACGAGCGCGACCGTGAGCAGGGTGCCCTGCCACTGGGTCAGCGAGACCGTGCCGACACCCGGGATCGGCAGCCACAGGATCGTCAGTCCCTGCATGACCATGACGCCGGCGGCGATCATCTGGCCGCCGAGCTTGATCAGGGCGTCGATCTCGAACTTGTCGTCCAGGACGCCGATCAGCCAGATCAGCGCGGCGCCGGAGAGCAGGGCGCGCGGCTCGTTGGAGGACTCGAAGACCTGGTCGAGGTTGCTGAGGTGGGAGGCCACCAGGAGGCCCGCGCACAGGCCGAAGAACATGGCGATACCGCCGAGCCGCGGCGTGGGCTCCCGGTGCACGTCACGTGCCCGGATCTCCGGCATGGCGCCGGCCACGATCGCGAACTTCCGCACCGGGCCGGTGAGCAGATAGGTCACCGCGGCCGTGATGCAGAGCGTCAGCAGGTATTCACGCACGGGCTTCCCCACAGATATCGCTGGCCATCTCAGCCCCACACCCTAGCTTCGCGTGGTTGGGGTTGAGGACTTCCGGGTAGCGACGATGGTTGCACGAGTGACGGTGCTGTGACGTCCACGTGGGGCTCAGGTGCCGTCGGCGGCGTCCTCACCGGCCCGGTACGCGGGGTACGGGGGAAAGGATCCGGCCAGCTCACGCACCTCCTCGCGGGCCGCGCGGGCGTCCACGTCGTCCCGGGCGACGCCGCCGAGGAGCACCGCGATCCGGGCCATCTCGGCCTCGCCCATGCCCTGCGTGGTGACGGCGGCGGTGCCCAGCCGCAGTCCGCGTCCGTCACCGTGCGGCAGCGCGCAGGTGTCGAGCACCAGGCCGGCCGAGGCGAGCCGGCCCCGGGCGAGGGCGCCCGGCACGCCGAGCGGGGCCGGGTCGACGGTGACCAGATGCGTGTCGGTGCCGCCGGTGGTGACGCCGAAGCCCTCCGCCCCCAGCGCGGCCGCGAGCACGCGCGCGTTGGCCACGACCTGATGCGCGTACCCGCTGAACGCCGGGCTCGCGGCCTCCCCGAACGCGACGGCCTTCGCCGCGATCGTGTGCATCTGCGCACCGCCCTGTGTGAACGGGAACACCGCGCGGTCCACCCGGTCGGCGAGCTCGGCGCCGCACAGCAGCATCCCGCCGCGGGGACCGCGCAGCACCTTGTGTGTGGTGGCGCAGACGATGTCGGCGTACGGGACCGGGTTGGGCGCCGCTCCCCCGGCGACCAGCCCGATGGGGTGCGCGGCGTCCGCGATGAGGTGGGCGCCCACGTCGTCGGCGATCGCGCGGAAGGCCGCGTAGTCGATGTGCCGGGGGTACGAGATCGAGCCACACACGATCGCCTTGGGCCGGTGGGCCCGGGCGATGGAGTGCACCTGGTCGTGGTCGATCAGGCCGCTCTCCGGGTCGACGCCGTAGGGCACGAAGTCGAACCAGCGGCCGGAGAAGTTCGCCGGGGACCCGTGCGTGAGGTGGCCGCCGGACTCGAGGCCCATCGCGAGCACCGTGTCGCCGGGGCGCAGCAGCACGGCGTAGGCGGCGAGCACGGCGGAGGAGCCGCTGTGCGCCTGCACGTTGACGTGCTCGGCGCCGAACAGCGCGCGGGCCCGCTCGACGGCGATGCGCTCGGCCATGTCGACGAGCTCGCAGCCGCCGTGGTGGCGGGCTCCGGGGTAGCCCTCCGCGTACTTGTTGGCGAGCGGGGAGCCGAGGGCCTCGAGGACCGCGGGCGAGGTGAAGTTCTCGGCGGCGATCAGCTGGAGGGAGTCGGCCTGACGGGCGGCCTCGGCGAGGATGACCTCGGCCATCTCGGGATCGTGGCGCAGCAGCTCCGCCAGAGGGGCTGGATCGGTGATCACCGGCATCTTCGGCTCCGGGGCCTCGCGGTGGGAGGGGGTGCCTCCAATGTAGATCCGCCGGGTGCGCGCCGCCCGGTCGTGCGTCCGGACAGGTCCTGGCGACGGAGCCCGGCTGCGGGTCCTGCGAGGGGTCCTAGCGGCGGACGCCGGTCAGGGCGCTGACCACCGGGTCGAGCGCCTCGCTGATCTCCGAGCCGACCGAGCGGAAGAACGGCAGCGGCGCCCCGTACGGGTCGTACACCTCGTCGGCCTCGACGCTCGGCGCGAGAAGCCACCCGCGTAGAGCCGCCGCGGCGCGCACCAGGGCCCGTGCACGCTCCACCACGCCGCCCGCGGGGAACTCCCGGGGGTCGGGCAGGGTCGCGGGGTCTATGGCCTGCACGAGGCGCGTGAACTCTTTCAGCGTGAAGGTCCGCAGGCCCGCGCTGTGGCCCATGGAGATGACCTGGGCGCGGTGGTCCCGGGTCGCGGTGAGCACGAGGTCGGCCCGGATGACGTGGTCGTCCAGGAGCTCGCGGCCGACGAAGCCCGAGGGGTCGGCGCCGAAGTCGGTGAGGACCGTCTCGGCGTTCGCCTCCATGGGCGCGCCCTCGTGTCCCCAGGTGCCCGCGCTCTCCACGACCAGCCCGCCGGCCAGAGGGTCGCCGAGCCGGTCCGCGAGGGCGTGCCGGGTCAGCCGCTCGGTGATCGGCGAGCGGCACACGTTGCCGGTGCTGACGTGGAGGATGCGGAAGGAGTCTCCGGGGAGCACGACCGACTCCCCGTACCCGGTGCCTATGCCACGCCCCGTCTCAGGGGCTGTCAATTCGCCACCTCGAGGTCGGGTACGACCTTGCGCAACTCGTCGGCGCCGAGGGCGCCCGCGCGCAGCAGGACCGGCACCTTGCCCGTCACGTCGACGATGGACGAGGGGACGATGCCGGGGGTCGGACCGCCGTCGAGGTACACGGAGACGGAGTCGCCGAGCATCTCCTGGGCGGCGTCGCAGTCCTCGGGGGCCGGATGGCCGGACAGGTTGGCGGAGGACACGGCCATCGGGCCGACCTCGGTGAGCAGTTCGATGGCGACGGGGTGCAGCGGCATCCGGATGGCGACGGTGCCGCGGGTGTCGCCCAGGTCCCACTGGAGGGACGGCTGGTGCTTGGCGATGAGCGTCAGGGCGCCGGGCCAGAACGCGTCGACGAGCTCCCAGGCCATCTCGGAGAAGTCGGTGACCAGGCCGTGCAGCGTGTTCGGCGAGCCGATGAGGACCGGGGTGGGCATGGTGCGGCCGCGGCCCTTGGCCTCCAGGAGGTCCTGGACGGCCTCGGAGGTGAACGCGTCGGCACCGATGCCGTAGACGGTGTCGGTGGGCAGCACGACCAGCTCGCCGCGGCGGACGGCGGACGCGGCCTCGCGCAGACCGGTGGTGCGGTCGGTCGCGTCGTTGGTGTCGTAACGCCGTGCCATCTAGCGAGCCTCCTGCTCAAGTGCCTGGACGGAAGTGGGGTCGGTGCTCACGGCATCGCCTTGCGGGCGGTCGCGAACCGCGGCCGGTTGTTGAGGTCCGGGTGGTCCGCGGCGTCGGCCCAGCCGCGCTCCTCGGTGAAGATCCACGGGACCTGGCCGCCCTGCGTGTCGGCGTGCTCGATGACGACGACACCGCCGGGGCGCAGGAGCCGGTGGGCGGTGCGCTCGATGCCGCGGATCAGGTCCAGTCCGTCCTCGCCGGAGAACAGCGCCATGTCCGGGTCGTGGTCGCGGGCCTCGGGCGCCACGTACTCCCACTCGGTGAGCGGGATGTAGGGCGGGTTGGAGACGACGAGGTCGACCTGGCCGTCGAGGTCGGGGAAGGCGTCCAGGGCGTTGCCCTGGCGCAGGTCGACGCGGGAGCCCTCGACGTTCTTGCGGGTCCACTTGAGCGCGTCCTCGGACAGCTCCACGGCGTGCACGCGCGAGCGGGGCACCTCCTGGGCGAGGGCGAGCGCGATGGCGCCGGACCCGGTGCACAGGTCGACGATGAGCGGCTCGACGACGTCCATGGCGCGCACGGCGTCTATGGCCCAGCCGACGACCGACTCGGTCTCGGGGCGGGGCACGAAGACACCGGGGCCGACCTGGAGCTCCAGGTAGCGGAAGTAGGCGAGCCCGGTGATGTGCTGGAGCGGCTCGCGCGCCTCGCGGCGCGCGGTCACCTCCCAGTACCGGGCGTCGAAGTCCGCGTCCTTGACGGTGTGCAGCTCGCCCCGCTTGACGCCGTGCACGAACGCGGCGAGTTCCTCCGCGTCGTTGCGCGGCGAGGGCACGCCGGCGTCGGCCAGCCGCTGGGCGGCCTGGGCCACTTCAGCTAGCAGCAGGTTCACCTGGTCCTCCGGGGCTGAGCTCTGGGCGTACGGGTGGTGCGCGGTGCGTTACGCGGCGGCGAGCTTCGCGGCCGAGTCCGCGTCGACGCACGCCTGGATCACGGCGTCGAGGTCACCGTCGAGCACCTGGTCCAAGTTGTACGCCTTGAACCCGACGCGGTGGTCCGAGATGCGGTTCTCCGGGAAGTTGTACGTGCGGATCTTCTCGGAGCGGTCGACGGTGCGGACCTGGCTGCGGCGGGCGTCGGCCGCCTCGGCCTCGGCCTTCTCCTGAGCCGCGGCGAGGAGCCTGGAGCGCAGGATACGCATCGCCTGCTCCTTGTTCTGCAGCTGGCTCTTCTCGTTCTGGCAGGAAGCGACCACGCCCGTGGGGATGTGGGTGATGCGGACGGCGGAGTCCGTCGTGTTGACGGACTGGCCGCCGGGGCCGGAGGAGCGGTAGACGTCGATGCGCAGATCGTTCATGTTGATCTCGACGTCGACCTCCTCGGCCTCGGGCGTGACGAGGACGCCGGCGGCGGAGGTGTGGATGCGGCCCTGCGACTCGGTCGCGGGCACGCGCTGCACGCGGTGGACACCGCCCTCGTACTTGAGGCGGGCCCAGACGCCCTGGCCGGGCTCGGTCGCGCCGTTGCCGCCCTTGGTCTTCACGGCGACCTGGACGTCCTTGTAGCCGCCCAGCTCGGACTCGGTGGCGTCGATGATCTCGGTCTTCCAGCCGACGCGCTCCGCGTAGCGCAGGTACATGCGCAGCAGGTCACCGGCGAACAGGGCGGACTCGTCGCCGCCGGCGCCGGCCTTCACCTCGAGGATCACGTCCTTGTCGTCGGACGGGTCGCGCGGCACCAGGAGCAGCCGCAGCTTCTCGGTGAGGTCCTCGCGCGTCTTCTCGAGCTCCTTGACCTCGGCCGCGAAGTCCGGATCGTCGGCGGCCAGCTCACGGGCCGTGTCGATGTCGTCGCCGGTCTGCTTCCAGGAGCGGTAGGTCGCGACGATCGGGGTCAGCTCGGCGTAGCGCTTGTTGAGCTTGCGCGCGTTGGCCTGGTCGGCGTGGACCGACGGGTCAGCGAGCTTCTTCTCCAGATCGGCGTGCTCACCGATCAGGTCCTCGACGGCCTCGAACATCTCCGGCTCCTGCGTGTACGGGGGTCAAAAAAGGGGGCTGCACCGCAAAGCGCCGGTCCCGGTGCCCCCGTCGGAACGGGGGCACCGGAGACCGGCGCTCGGGCCTCGCTACTTCTTGGCAGCGGCAGCCTTGCCGAAGCGGGCCTCGAAGCGGGCCACGCGGCCACCGGTGTCGAGGATCTTCTGCTTGCCCGTGTAGAACGGGTGGCACTCGGAGCAGACCTCGGCACGGACGGTGCCGGACTGGATCGTGCTGCGGGTGGTGAACGTCGCGCCACAGGTGCAGCTGACCTGCGTCTCGACGTACTCGGGGTGGATGTCGCGCTTCAAGGTGTCTCCTAGGTTCGGGAGGGCACCGGGTCGCTGACGCGGGATGCGGGAGCGTGAACCGGGGCCGACGTACCAGTCTGCCAGGACTGGCCGCATCCCCCAAAACCGGGGTGAGCCCGCAACTATTCCCGCGAGCCCGCCGAGCCCTGCCGGACGACGCCGTCGGCGGTGCCGGTGGCGGTGTCCGCCGTGGCGGACCGGGGCACCGGGCGGTCGGCCCCGAGCGCCTTCCAGACCAGCTCGGACTTGTCCTTGTCGACCAGGACGCGGTTGGCGTCCGCGGGGTCGTACTGCACCGGCAGCGTCACCATGTTCATCGCGTGCGAGCCGAGGCCCTTGAGCCCGTCGGCGAAAGCGGTCAGCTCGGTGACGGAGCCGAGGTCGGAGTCGGTGGTGACGGTCTTGGTGGCGGTGTCGGCGAGGTCGTAGAGCTTCTTCGGGCTGGTGAACACCCCGACGTGCTTGACCTGGTCCATGAGGGCCTTCATGAACGCCTGCTGGAGCTGGATGCGGCCGAGGTCGCTGCCGTCGCCGACACCGTGCCGGGTGCGGACCAGGCCGAGCGACTGCTCGCCGTCCAGCCGGTGGGTGCCCGCGTCGAGCTTCAGGTGGCTGTCGGGGTCGTCGATGGGCTTGCCGGTGGTGACCTCGACGCCGCCGAGGTCGTCGATCAGCTTCTGGAAGCCCGCGAAGTCGACCTCGACGTAGTGGTCCATGCGGATGCCGCTCATCGACTCGACGGTCTTCACGGCGCAGGCGGCGCCGCCCGTCGAGTAGGCGGAGTTGAACATGGCCTGGTGGACGGCCGGGTGCACGGTGCCGTCGGCGTCGGTGCACTCCGGCCGGTCTATCAGGGTGTCGCGGGGTATCGAGACGATGCTCGCCTTCTTGTGGCCCTTGTAGAGGTGGACGACCATCGCGGTGTCCGAGCGGGCCGAGCCGTCGTCGGTGCCGCCGCCGGCCTTCCGGTTGGCGCCGGCGCGGCTGTCGGAGCCGAGGACGAGGATGTCCTGCGAGCCGTTGTCGACGTCGTCGGGGCGGTCGGTGCCGAGCGCGGCGTTGATGTCGACGCTCTTGAGGTTGCCGTTGAGCTTGAAGTAGACGTAGCCGAGACCGGTGCCCCCGAGGACGACGACTCCCGCGGCACTCCATGCCACGACGCGCAGGGCCTTGCTGCCCGCGCTGCGCGGCTTGCGGCGGCGCCCCTTGGCGCGCCTGCGCCCGGGGTTGCTGTCACTGTCCGGCATGTGCTCCTCGCTGGGGTCGTCCCGTTCACTCGGTGTGACGGTGGATCGCCCTGAAGGGTTGCACAGCCCCCTGTGCCCGCCTTGTGCACATACGCGCACGGAACGTTAAGGGACCAACGTCCCATACCCCTGTGACCTGCCCTTTTGCGGCGGATCAGCGGATGGCTCACACAGTGCCCGCGCGCCTGCACGTGTGGTGAAGGTCTCCGGGAAGAGGGCGGGACGGAGAAAGGGCTGAGCCCCGTCGCACGGTGGCGGCGGGGCTCAGCCCTTCGACGGTCGCGGGACCGGGTCAGTCGTTGCCGTTGCCCGGGGTCGGCGTCGTCTTCTGGATCTGCAGCAGGAACTCCGCGTTGGACTTCGTCTGCTTCATCTTGTCCAGGAGCAGCTCGATCGCCTGCTGCTGGTCGAGCGCGTGCAGCACGCGGCGCAGCTTCCAGGTGATCGCGAGCTCGTCGCTGCCGAGCAGGATCTCTTCCTTACGGGTACCGGACGCGTCGACGTCCACCGCGGGGAAGATGCGCTTGTCGGCGAGCTTGCGGTCGAGCTTGAGCTCGGCGTTGCCGGTGCCCTTGAACTCCTCGAAGATGACCTCGTCCATGCGGGACCCGGTGTCGACGAGAGCCGTCGCGAGGATGGTCAGCGAGCCGCCGTCCTCGATGTTGCGGGCCGCACCGAAGAAGCGCTTCGGCGGGTACAGGGCGGTCGAGTCGACACCACCGGACAGGATGCGGCCGGAGGCCGGCGCCGCCAGGTTGTAGGCGCGGCCGAGGCGCGTGATGGAGTCGAGCAGCACGACGACGTCGTGACCGAGCTCGACGAGACGCTTGGCGCGCTCGATGGCGAGCTCGGCGACCGTCGTGTGGTCCTCGGCCGGACGGTCGAAGGTCGAGGAGATGACCTCGCCCTTGACCGACCGCTGCATGTCGGTGACCTCTTCGGGACGCTCGTCGACCAGGACGACCATCAGGTGGCACTCGGGGTTGTTGTGCGTGATCGCGTTGGCGATCGCCTGCATGATCATGGTCTTGCCGGTCTTCGGCGGGGCCACGATCAGACCGCGCTGGCCCTTGCCGATGGGCGCGACGAGGTCGATGATGCGGGTCGTCAGCACACCCGGGTCGGTCTCCAGGCGGAGCCGGTCCTGCGGGTACAGGGGCGTCAGCTTGTTGAACTCCGGGCGCCCGCGGCCGGATTCGGCCGCCATGCCGTTCGCCGAGTCGAGGCGGACGAGCGCGTTGAACTTCTCGCGGCGCTCCCCCTCCTTCGGCTGCCGGACGGCGCCGGTGACGTGGTCACCCTTGCGCAGGCCGTTCTTGCGGACCTGGGCGAGCGAGACGTACACGTCGTTCGGGCCGGGCAGGTAGCCGGAGGTCCGGATGAACGCGTAGTTGTCGAGGATGTCGAGGATGCCCGCGACGGGGATCAGGACGTCGTCGTCGGAGACCTGCGGCTCGGCGCCGAACTCGTCGCGGCCCCGACGGCCACGGCGGTCGCGGTACCGGCCGCGGCGACCGCGGCGACCGCCGCCGTCGTCGTCGAATCCGTCGTCCTGCGGGCCGTTGTCCCGGCCCCGGCCGCCGCCCTGCTGCTGGCGTCCGCCCTGGTCCTTGTTGCCCTGCTCGTCGCCCTTGCCGCGGCGGTCACGGTCGCGGTCACGGCCGCCCCGCTCCCGACGGTCACGGCGGTCACGGCGGCCCTCGTTGCCCCCGTTGTCCTGGCCGTCGCCCTTGGACTCGTTCTTGCCCTCGGAGCGGCCCTCGGACTTGCCGTCGGCCTTGCTGTCGGCCTTGTTGTCGCCGGCCTCGGCGCCCTCGGGGCTGCCCGCCTCGGCGGTGGCACGGCGACGGCGGCGCTCGCCGGCCGGCTGCTCGTCGCCCGCGCCCTGGCCCGGGATGTCGATCTGCTGCTGGGCGGCGGCCTTCTTGGCCTTGCTGTCGCCGGCCTCGGCCTTCTCCGCCTTGGCGTCCGCCTTCGCGGAGCCGCCGTCGGAAGCGGCCTCGTCACCGCTGCGGGCCTTGGTGGCCGCACGGCGCTTCGGCTTGCTGTCGGCGGCCTCGGCGCTCTTCGCGGGGGCGGATCCGCCGCCCGCCTGCGCCTCCTTGATGACCTCGATCAGCTGACTCTTGCGCATGCGCGCGGTGCCCCTGATACCGAGGCCGGATGCGACCTGCTGCAGCTCGGCCAGCACCATGCCCTCGAGGCCGGTACCGCGGCGCCGCCGGGAGCCCGAAGCACCGGAGGCGGGCGCGGCGGAGGCGTCCGCAGAGGACGCGGCGGGCGCGGCAGCAGAGCTGTCGGCAGTCACGCCCATCAGATCGGTGGTGTCGCTCACGAAGGGTCCTTCCCTGGAGCGGACGTCGGCCTGTCTGGCTCGGCGACCGGTTGTGCTGTCCGGCGGTGGTCCTGCCTGTACGGACCGTGCCGGGGCGGTTGTCCGCCGATGAGGCGGAAGAATGCGGTGGTGACGGCGTTCCCCGTGGCCGCTGGTGCACTGGAATTCTGTGTCACGCGGCTGGGTCACGCCGGTTCCGGAGCGTGCTCTACAGCCGTCAGTGCCACGTCCCGACATACGAGGACACTGCACGGAACTGCTGGAGAGGCTCCCGGAAGAAAGGTCGTCCCTGACAGGGACACACAGCACCTCGCCATGGTGGGGTCGGGTGCAGACTTGAGGTTAACACTACCGGATCCAACAAATATTCCCCCTCTCGTATCCGGCAACCGTGTGCATGCGGTCAGTCCGGGCCGGTGCCGAGCGGCAGGACACAGGCCCCGTCCGCGTCCAGTGCCAGCCGGTTCGCGGCCCAGCCGTCGCCGGCGAGCTGGGCGACCTTGTCGGCCGTCGCGTCCTCCACCAGGGCGATCACGGTGGGCCCCGCTCCGGAGATCATCGCGGGGACGCCGTCCGCGCGCAGCCGCTCCACGAGGGCGGCGCTCTCCGGCATGGCCGGGGCGCGGTACTCCTGGTGCAGCCGGTCCTCGGTCGCGGGGAGCAGCAGCTCGGGGCGGCGGGTGAGTGCCTCGACGAGCAGGGCCGCGCGGCCCGCGTTGGCGGCGGCGTCGACGTGCGGGACGGTGCGCGGGAGCAGTCCGCGGGCCGTCTCGGTGAGCAGCGGCTTGCCGGGGACGAAGACGACCGGGACGACGGTCGGCGCGGCCTCGAGCCGGACGGCGCGTCCGGCGCCGGCGTCGGTCCAGGCGATGGTGAAGCCGCCGAGGAGGCAGGGCGCCACGTTGTCCGGGTGGCCCTCGATCTCGCTGGCGAGGGCGAGCAGCGCGGCGTCGTCGAGCCGTGCGTCCCCGCCTATCGTCACGGCGCGGGCGGCCACGACCGCGGCGACGATGGCCGCGGAGGAGGAGCCGAGGCCCCGGCCGTGCGGGATGCGGTTGGCGCACACGATCTCGAGGCCGCGGGGCTGTCCGCCGAGGGTGTCGAAGGCGGTGCGCAGGGCCCGTACGAGCAGGTGCGACTCGTCGCGCGGCAGGGTGTCGGAGCCCTCACCCGCGATGTCGATGTTCAGCCCGGAGTCGGCGACCCTGACGACCACGTCGTCGTAGAGCCCCAGCGCGAGGCCGAGGCTGTCGAAGCCCGGGCCGAGGTTGGCGCTGGTGGCGGGGACGCGCACCCTGACGGCGGCGGCGCGGAACGCGGGACCGGCCATCGCTAGATGACTCTCCTTGAGCTGCGGGACGTTCGGGAACTTCCGAGACTTCCGATGTCTGGTGAGGGGGTACGTCACAACCCGGGCCGCACGACGGGAACGGCGGCAGCACCACGGCACATGCGGTGGGCGGGCTCTCGGTACAGCCTATCGAAGGAAGGTTCTGTGGCGACATAGGGCGCACAGGAGGCGCACGATGCGTGTCGTAAGCCCCCTGTGCACCCCCTGTGCCGAGACGCCCGGTTGACGTGAGGTCAGCGCGGAGCAAAAATCCCCGACTTCACTCCGGGCGCGTCGTCGCCGGGGTCAGGCGAGACCGAGGCGCTCGGCCGCGGACGCGGCGTCCACCGGCACCGTGACCGGCTGCGGGGCGCCGGCGACGGCCCAGTCGGGGTCCTTCAGGCCGTTGCCCGTGACGGTGCACACGATCTTCTGGCCGGGGTCGACCTTGCCCTGCTCGGCGGCCTTCAGCAGGCCCGCCACGGACGCGGCGGACGCGGGCTCCACGAAGACACCCTCCTGGGAGGCCAACAGCTTGTAGGCGCGCAGGATCTCACGGTCCGTCACCTCGTCGATGAAGCCGCCGGACTCCTCCCGCGCGGCGAGCGCGTGCTGCCACGAGGCCGGGTTCCCGATCCGGATTGCGGTTGCGATCGTCGACGGGTCCTTGACGACCTCGCCGCGCACGATCGGCGCGGAACCGGAGGCCTGGAAGCCCCACATGCGCGGGGTGCGCGTCGACACCGCGTCGGCGGCGTACTCCTTGTAGCCCTTCCAGTACGCCGTGATGTTGCCCGCGTTGCCGACCGGCAGGACGTGGATGTCGGGCGCGTCGCCGAGCGCGTCGACGATCTCGAACGAGGCCGTCTTCTGGCCCTCGATGCGGTACGGGTTGACCGAGTTGACCAGCGCGACCGGGTAGTTCTCGGAGAGCGCGCGGGCCAGGTTCAGGCAGTCGTCGAAGTTGCCGTCGACCTGGAGGATCTTCGAACCGTAGACGAGCGCCTGGCCCATCTTGCCGAGCGCGATCTTGCCCTGCGGGACGAGCACGGCGCAGACCATGCCGGCGCGCACCGCGTACGCGGCGGCGGAGGCCGACGTGTTGCCGGTGGAGGCGCAGATGACGGCCTGGGCGCCCTCCTCCTTGGCCTTGGTGATGGCCATGGTCATGCCGCGGTCCTTGAAGGAGCCGGTGGGGTTGGCGCCCTCCACCTTCAGGTGGACCTCACAGCCCGTGCGCTCGGAGAGCATCTGCGCGGGGACCAGCGGCGTGGCGCCCTCGCGCAGCGTCACGACCGGCGTGGTGCCGGTCACCGGGAGCCGGTCCCGGTACTCCTCGATGATGCCGCGCCACTGATGGGTCATTCCGGTCATCCCTGCTACTCCCCTTCAACACGCATGATGCTGGCGACACCGCGCACGGTGTCGAGCTGACGCAGCGCGTCCACGGTCCCGGTGAGGGCCGCGTCCGCCGCGCGATGGGTGACGACGACGAGGGAGGCCTCGCCGTCCTTCCCCGACTGGCGCACGGTGTCGATGGAGACACCGTGCTCGGCGAAGACCGTCGCCACCTGCGCGAGAACGCCGGGCTTGTCGGCCACGTCGAGGCTGATGTGGTACCGCGTCACGACCTCGCCCATGGGCGAGACGGGCAGCTTGGTGTAGGCGGAGTCGCCCGGTCCCGTCGCGCCGTTCAGTCGGTTGCGGCAGACGGCGACGAGGTCGCCGAGCACGGCCGAGGCGGTCGGGGCGCCGCCCGCGCCGGGGCCGTAGAACATGAGCTGGCCGGCCGCCTCGGACTCGACGAACACGGCGTTGTACGCGCCGCGGACGGAGGCCAGCGGATGGTCGAGCGGGATCATCGCGGGGTGCACGCGGGCCGTGACGGAACCTCCGTCGGCCGCCCGCTCGCAGATCGCGAGGAGTTTGATGGTGCAGCCCATCTCCTTCGCGGACGCGAAGTCGGCGGCGGTCACCTCGGTCATGCCCTCGCGGTACACGTCGTCGAGGCGGACCCGGGTGTGGAAGGCGATCCCGGCGAGGATGGCGGCCTTCGCGGCGGCGTCGAAGCCCTCGACGTCGGCGGTCGGGTCGGCCTCCGCGTAGCCCAGCGCGGTGGCCTCGTCGAGGGCCTCCTGGTAGCCGGCGCCGGTGCTGTCCATCTTGTCGAGGATGAAGTTCGTCGTGCCGTTGACGATGCCGAGCACCCGGTTGACCTTGTCCCCCGCGAGGGACTCGCGCAGCGGCCGGATGAGCGGGATCGCGCCCGCGACGGCGGCTTCGTAGTACAGGTCCGCGTCGTGGTCGAGCGCGGTCGCGTGCAGGTCCTCGCCGTCCTGGGCGAGCAGCGCCTTGTTGGCCGAGACGACCGAGGCGCCGTGCTCGAACGCGGTGGTGATGAGGGAGCGCGCGGGCTCGATCCCTCCGATGACTTCGATGACGACGTCGATGTCGCCGCGTTTGACGAGCGCGGTGGCGTCGGTGGTGACGAGGGCGGGGTCGATCCCCTCGCGCACCTTGGAGGGGCGGCGGACGGCGACGCCGGCGAGCTCGACGGGGGCACCGATGCGGGCCGTGAGGTCGTCGGCGTGCGTCGTCATGATGCGCGCCACCTCTGAGCCGACAACCCCACAGCCCAGCAGCGCCACCTTCAGCGGACGCGTACGCATCATCCGACCTCGATTCCCTCTACTACCGCGCCGTCTGTGCGACGACGTGTCGACGTATCTCTACGGTGGGTCCAGTCTCACCCACCGGACCGGGCTTTCTGCGCCCGGTCCGGATGATGAGACAGCTATTTCATTTATCCGACGTCGAGACGCAGGAGATCTTCCTCCGTCTCACGCCGGACGATCACCCGGGCCTCGCCGTCACGGACGGCGACGACGGGCGGACGGAGCGCGTGGTTGTAGTTGCTGGCCATGGAGCGGCAGTACGCGCCGGTGGCCGGTACGGCGATCAGGTCGCCGGGGGCGGTGTCCGCGGGCAGGAACGCGTCCTTCACCACGATGTCCCCGCTCTCGCAGTGCTTGCCGACGACGCGGACCAGCATCGGCTCGGCGTCCGAGCGGCGCGAGACGAGCGCGACCGTGTACTCGGCGTCGTACAGCGCGGTGCGGATGTTGTCCGACATGCCGCCGTCCACGGACACGTACGTGCGCAGGCCCTCCAGCGGCTTGACCGTGCCGACGGTGTAGAGCGTGAAGGCGGTCGGACCGACGATCGCGCGCCCGGGCTCGACGGAGATGCGCGGGGTCCGCAGGGCCGCGGCCTCGCACTCGCGGGTCACGATCTCGTTCAGCGCCTTGGCGATCTCGTGCGGCTCGCGCGGGTCGTCGTCGCTCGTGTACGCGATGCCGAGACCGCCGCCGAGGTCGATCTCGGGCAGCTCGATGCCGTGCTCGTCGCGGATCTCGGCGAGCAGGCCCACGACCCGGCGGGCGGCGACCTCGAAACCGGCCATGTCGAAGATCTGCGAGCCGATGTGGCTGTGGATGCCGATGAGCTCGAGGCCGTCGAGGCCCAGGGCGCGGCGCACGGCCTCCGCCGCCTGACCGCCGGCCAGCGCGATGCCGAACTTCTGGTCCTCGTGCGCGGTCGCGATGAACTCGTGGGTGTGGGCCTCCACGCCGACCGTCACCCGGATCTGCACGCGCTGGCGCCGGCCGAGGCTCTGGGCGATGTGCGCGACACGCACGATCTCCTGGAAGGAGTCGAGGACGATGCGGCCGACACCCGCCTCGACGGCCCGCTGGATCTCGTCCTCCGTCTTGTTGTTGCCGTGGAAGGCGATGCGCTCGGCGGGCATGCCGGCGGACAGGGCCGTGCTCAGTTCACCGCCGGAGCAGACGTCGAGGTTGAGGCCCTCCTCGTGCAGCCAGCGGACGACGGCACGGGACAGGAACGCCTTGCCCGCGTAGAAGACGTCGGCGTCGGGCCCGAACGCGTCGCGCCACGCGGCGCACCGGGCGCGGAAGTCCGCCTCGTCGAGGAAGTAGGCGGGAGTGCCGAACTCCTCGGCCAGCCGGGCGACTTCGACGCCGCCGACGCGCAGCGCGCCGTCCGCGTCCCGGGTGACGGTGTCCGACCACACCTTGGGGTCGAGGGCGTTCAGGTCGGTGGGCGGCGCGGTGTAGTGGCCCTCGGGCAGGACATCGGCGTGGCGGGGGCCTGCGGGGTGTGCGGAACGGCTCATGGCTGCGGGGCGCTCACTTCTTGATCTCAGAGATGTGCGGGGGCGTCGATGCCGAGCAGGGTCAGGCCGCCGGCCAGCACCGTCCCGGTCGCTTCGGCGAGCGCGAGCCGGGCACGGTGGGCGGCCGAGGGTTTCTCCTCACCGGCCGGCAGCACGGCGGGGTGCAGATCGGACAGGAACGTGTCGGCCACCTGGACCAGGTGCCGGGTCAGCCGGTCGGGCGCGCGGTGCCGGGCCGCGGCGAGCAGCACCCGCGGGTGGTCGGCGAGGAGCGCGGTCAGCGCGGCCTGCTCCGGTACGTCGCCGGGCTCGGCGGCGAGACCGAGCGCCGCCGCGTTCCGGCCGAGGGCGGCGGTGCGGGCGTGTGCGTACCGGACGCGGAAGAGGGGGTTGGACGCGCGCTGGGCGAGGTGCGCGGCGCGGTCCTCGGCGTCCGCCAGGTGCGGGTGGTCGTGCGCGGCGGGGTGCAGCAGGGCCCAGCGGGCCGCGTCCCGGCCCAGCGGGACGGGGTCGGCGGGGGCGGGCACGGGGCGGACGTTCACCTCGAGGGGGACGGGCCGCTCCGGGGTGCCCCAGGCGGCGACCTCGGCGCCGAGGACGTCGGTCCACGCACGCGGGGGCGCGGCCGCGCAGCTCGTCCGGACGAGGGCGCCCTGGGCGCGCAGGACGCGGGCGGCGGCGTCCATGGCGACGACGGCGCGGACCTCGCACGGCGCATGCAGCCGGACCGGCTCGCCCGTGAGGCCGTCCGCATGTCCGTAGCGCTCGCCGGAGCGGAGGATCCCGGCGACCAGGTCACCGGCCGCGGACGGGCGGAGGCTGAAGTTCAGGAAGCCGGGACCGGTGATCGCGACCTCGGCGATGCCGTCCGCGTCCCCCAGGTACGCGCGCAGGGTCTCGGCGACCCGGCGCGGCGGGAGGGCGGCGGGGCCGGCCAGCTGGAGGGCGACGTTCGTCGCGTAGTCCCCGTGTCCGCCGGGCCGCGGCGGCTCGACCACCACCCGCGCCCGCCCGGACTCCACGCTCGCGGCCGCGTCCATGCCGAGCTCGCCGTCCTCGACCGCGCGGCGCACGGCGCGCAGGACGGTATCGGTGAGCTCGGTGGGGGTCACGGGGTAAGCGTAGGCGAGGAGGGGGGTGGGTAGGCGAGTCGGTTTACCCGATGGTCCGCGATGCGGACGCCCCGTCCTGCGGGCCGCTCAGCCGCCGGTCCGCCCGGCCCGCTCGGTCTCCTCCGACCCGCTCACCGGACGCTGCTCGCCCCGCGCCCGGCCGCTCTCGGCCAACCGCCGTACGACGCGCACCAGTTCCCCCGGCTCGAAGGGCTTGGACAGAAAGGCGTCGACCCCGACGTCGAGCCCGCTCTCCACCTCGTACTGGGTGCAGGCGCTGATCACGACGATGGGCAGGTCGCTGGTGCGCGCGTCGGCCCGGAGCCGGGCGGCGGCCCGCAGTCCGTCGAGCCGGGGCATGACCACGTCGAGCGTGACGACGTCGGGCCGCACCTGCTGCACGACCTCCAGGCATTCGGCACCGTCGGCCGCGGTCACGACCTCGAAGCCCTCCAGCTCGAGATTGACCCTGATCAGCTGCCGGATCACCTTGTTGTCATCCACCACAAGGACCCGGCCGGACACGCCTGGCACCTCTCGAGAGTAGGTCGGCCCGGGCCACCGCGTCCGGGTTTTCCCCACTTCCGCCCCGTACAGGCGCCCCCGACGGCACACTCCCCCGGCGAAATACCTGTTCATGAGGACCCGATGTGAGCTGGTAGGGTTCTACCCGTCGCCCCGCACCGCGAGGCGCACGCCCCCGTAGCTCAGGGGATAGAGCAACGGCGTCCGGAGCCGTGTGCGCAGGTTCGAATCCTGCCGGGGGCACTCGCCTAGGATCAGCAGAAATCATGCGCTGACCAGGGCGGATGCCGACAACGAAGAGCGGGAACCAGTCTCACTGGGTCCCGCTCTTTCGCGTTGTTGTGCATTGATCGCGATAGACCTGCGATAGAGCCCTCGCGCTCCCGGCTCCGGTCAGCCCCAGCCCATCGCCCGCTCGATCTTCGCGTTGTTCTCCGCCTCGGTCTCGTCGATGACGCCGGCGTACCGGCGGTGGATCACCTCGGGGGAGTTCCCCGCTCGGCGTGCCACCTCCGCGACCGGCAGGCCCGCGCGGAGCCAGTTTGTGATGCATGTGCTCCGCAGGTGGTACGGCTTCTGAGCCAGGGGCGAGGCGACCTTGTTCGGAGGGAGTGCCAGGGGACGGGTTTCCTGCCAGACCCGCCAGTAGCTCGATGACCCGAGCACGCCCCCGCGCTCGTTGTGGAAGACGCGCCCGTCCTTGGCTGTCCCGAACTCCTTCAGGTGAGCCCGGAGCATCGCCACGAGGACGGGCGGGATCGGGACTACGCGTTCCTTTCCGCGCTCTCGGGACTTCAACCCGCGGCGGTCGTGGCGCTCGCCGGAGTCGGTCCACTTTTTGCCAGAGACCGGCCGCGTCTCGCGCAGGGTGAGCGTCCCCCAGCCCTTCTCTGGCAGGTCGCAGTCCGTCCGCTTCAGTCCCACGCCTTCTGCCGGCCGCATTGCGGCGTACAGGATGCAGCCGAAGAACGCGACCAGGCGCCGCCCACGGTTTCGGTTGACTGAGCCGATATACGACACCGCTGTGAGGAGCTGTCTGCCTTGAACCTCATTGACCAGGACTCGGGGGTCCACCTGGTCGCTACCTGACGCAGTAGGGCGCCTGAGACCTGCGAGGGGGTTCTCTTCGAGATAGCCCTCCTGGATCGCGTACTCCATCGCGGTGTTGAACCCGCGGCGGCGACGCTTGTACGTGTCCGAGGCGGCCGGGCTGTCGTCCAGCTTGAACGACAGCCGGTAGTGCACCTCCCTCACCACCTTGGGGTCGTTGAGCGCGGATACGCGCAGCGAGTGCTCTTCGAGCCACGTGCAGACCGGGCCCAGTTCCTCTGGTGGCTCCTCCTTCTCGTGAGCCGGTACGACGTTCCAGCGCACGGCGAGCCGTACGTCTTCGAGGCTCGGTTGACCGCTCGCGTCCCCGAACATCGCGAGCGCGACGGAAGCGAGGCTGTCCGCCAGCCCTTCGCGGGTCTTCGCCGCGTCTCCGCGCCAGCGCGTGGCCATGTACTCGCGGGAGAAGTCGAACCAGGTCGGGTCCCGGCGGACCTGGGCAGCGGCTTCAGCGGCGCGAACCTCCGACGCCGGCAGGCCATCCGAGATTCGGAACGGCTCGCCCTTGTTCATGCACTGCCGGAGCTGGGAGCGGCGGCTGTCCGCGAGCGTGACCGTGGCGAAGGTCGCGCTGCTGACCTTCCCGCCGACCTTCCAACGGAGCTGGTAGGGCCGCGTCTTGCTGTTGATCCGGCCCACCTTCCACAGCCGTACGTCGAGGGAGAACCCCTCCGGGGCCGGGCTGTCGATGTGCCCGGCCCCACGGTTGGCGTTGCTCATGCGGCTTCCTCCAGGGAGGTCAGCCAGCGGTTCAGCTCGGACCTACGGATGCGCACGGCGCCGTTAGGGAGCTTGATGGACTTGGGGCCCTTTCGGCACTGCCGCCAGCGGTAGAACGTCGCTCGCGGTACGCCGATTTCGGCGATCACCTGGGGGATGGTCAGCATTTCGTCGCGAGGGTTGGACACGACTACTCCTTGCACGGGGAGGGAAGCGACTGCGGGCTTCTTCGAGGCGTGCTTGTCCGAGGTTCGGATTTCTGCGTCACAGCGTCACGTGCGTCATCTATGCCGTTGACCTGCGGGTATCCGTGACGGAGAGGGACGGGAGTGCGTCACGGCTGCGTCACCTGTGTCACTGGGGCGTGACGCAGGTGACGCAGGATGACGCAGCCGATCGGGTTCTGCGTCACGCCTATTTTGGCTGGTCAGGTGGCGGTTTCCGTCGCGCGTGACGCAGGTGACGCAGCGTTCCCCTACTTAGGAAAAGGAGGGGGTGGTGTCTGTTGTTGTGCGCGGCTCAGGACTTGAAGAAGGAGCCGCTGCGCGGCACGTCCTTCGGGCGGTGCTGCGCACCGAACAGCAAGAGGAGCACCTGGCGCGGCGTCGCCCCGGGTGCTCTTCTTGCTGTTGTGCGGTGACTTCGCGCTCAGAACGCGGCCTCCTGCTGCTCCCCGGGTGCCGGGGCGGGCTCGGTGAGTTCGATGTAGCGGGCCTCGCGGGTGCGTCCCCAGTCCACGTTCAGGCCGCGAGCGGCGAGGGTGGGCTGAAGCCGCTTGAGCCGGTCCGAGAGCACTTTGCCGGTGGTCGGCCAGCCCTTGGGCAGCGGCCGGCAGTCCTCGCCGCTGTACAACCGGGTGAGCAGGTGCAGCCACTCCGCGGACGTCATCCGCTCCTGTGCCCCGGGCGGCATGCCGGCCGCGTACTCAAGCACGGTCTGGGCGAGCAGATCCCCCTCGATCACGTCGTCGTTCAGGTCATCGAGTCCGGCCCGGTAGGCGGGCAGGGCCCCCAGGCCCATCGCGATGTCGAGCTGCGCGCACAGGTGCGCGAAGTCCGCCATGCGCAGGTCCGTCGGCGTCTCCGCGGCGGCAGCGCGGACCTTGACCGCGAGATCGAGCAGGGACCCGAGCATGACGGGCAGGGCAGGGGCGTACTCCGCCCACAGCTCCGCCTCTGTGCGCCGCACCTTGGGCCGTTCCAGGCGGAGCGGCAGGAGTCGTTCGGCAAGGTCGGGGCGGATGACGCCGACGTCGATGCCGGTCAGCAGGAGCGGGCGGCGGTAGCGGGCGCGGAAGACGTCTCCGTCGGTGAACAGGGCCCGTTTGACGGACTCGGCGCCGGTGACGATGCAGCACATGGCGTCGGACAGGTCCGGCGTCATGTGGGAGAGGTTGTCGAGCGCGGTGACCCATCCTGCGGCGACCGCGGCGATCAGGTTGTCCTCGTCTTTCGGTGCCCGTCGCAGGTCGCTGCTCATGCCTTCGATGAGCCGGATGAGCATCCGGCCGGCGGTGGACTTTCCCGCGCCCTGGGGGCCGGTGAGGAACGGGGCGGGGACGGGCACGGAGGGTTCCAGGCAGCCGATCAGCCAGGCCATGGCCAGGCATTCGGTTTCGGCGTTGACGAAGTTGCAGAGCCGAAACAGCAGGTCGATGCCCTTGCCGTTCGTGTCCGTGGCAGGCAGGGGGAGTTCGCCGGTGAGCTGAGTGCGCCGCCAGCACACTTCCTCCGGATCAGGGACGCAGATGTCCCAACCGGTGGGGTGGATGCGGACGGACTGTCCGTCCACGCGCCCCAGGTCCAACCAGGTGGCCCCGTCGAATCCGGGGGCGACGCGGATGTGGACCGACTGAACGTTCTCGGTGAGTGCGAGTGCCTCGATCAAGTCGAGCGCCTCCTTCATCGCAGTGCCGTTGAACATGCCGATGCCGTCCTTGAACAGGCCGACCATGAGTTCCTGGCGGTGGCTTCCGGTGGTGCCCTGAGAGCGGATCGGGCGGGCCACGGGGTGCCCTTTGCGCTGGGCGTAGACGGTTCCGTCGGCGGTGCGGAAGTAGCGGAAGCGCTCTTGCGCGTAGTCCGCGATGACCTTCCTGGCCGGGTTCTTGTCGTCGTCTTCCATGCTCAAAGCCCCAACCGAGTACGCGCGTTGGTCCACGCGTCGGTGCAGTGCCTGGGGCTCTCGCCCTTGACCTGCGCGGCGGTGAACAGGCGGGCGATGTGGTCCTCGGTGAGGCATCCGCACCGGCCGTGGGTGGAGAGCACTGCAAGGAACGTCGCGTACACGGCGTTATGCACGCCGCCTGTCGCGTCGGTGATGCGCTGCTCGGCCATGGAGATCCCACGTTCGAGGTAGACGGGTGTGCGGTGGCGGCACTCCCCGCCCCCAGCCGGCACGGAAACCGTGACCGGCGCGGGTACCGCTGGCTTGGCCGCGGTGAGCGCCCGCACGACGTCGGGCAGCACGGTGATGCGGCCGGTGCCGGGGCCGACCCATCGGGCGTAGGACATCGTGGACTTGATGTCCACCCCGGGCCGTACACCGTTCGCGGACGGCATGGCCCCGGCGTAGAGCCAGTGCTCACCGCGGGTGGTCGGCACTGCCTGTGTGGCGGGCAACGTGTCGCGGGCCCAGGCGATCGCGTCCGCGTGGTCCAGGTCCACGACGGTCAGACCGGCACCGCCCGGGTGATAGGCGACCGCCGCCGCCTCCCGCCACGCCGCCGCCCACTGGGGGGAGTTGAGGGTCCACGGATCGGTGGTAGCTGCGGCCCAGCCGTGGCAGGGGTGCGGGCAGGTGCAGGGGCCGGGGGTCTTCATGTTCGGTCGGCCGCCGCACGCATTGTCGGTGCAGGTGGGGCAGTTCGCGAAGGGCACCTTGCCCCGGCGCAGCGGCAGGATAGGCAGGCCGTCCGCCGCGAGAAGGAGCGCAATGCTGAGCTGATCTCGCCGGATCAGGGCGGGATGGGTCATGCTGGGGTATCTCCTGCTCTCTTGGAGGGATGGGAGAACCCAGGGCGGGCGCGGCTTGTGGAAGAGATGGCGCCCGCCCCGGGCGCAGCTAGTCGCAGAGGCAGTCGGGACGTTCGCCGCTGCCGTCGGCGCCGCACCTGCAGCAGTGCGGATAGACCTCGCCGGTTTCGCCCTCCTCCTCGCACCGGTCGCAGTAGTCGAACTCGTCCTCTTCGTCGTCGAGGTCGTGGCCGCGGGCGCCGATGGGGCTCAGTGCGACGTGGGCCTGTTCGAGCGCGGCGTACAGCGTGTGGGCGGCCCGAGCGGCGTCGTCCGTGGCGGCACGGAGACTGGCGATACGGGCCGAGAGGTCATCGGGACCCTGGTCGCTGTACAGATCACCGCTCTCGTGCTGACGGTCGATGAACGCCTGGACCTGGTGAAGCGCCTGCGGAAGGCGCATGGCGAGCATGGAGAGGTTGCCGACGGTGCTGTAGGCGTCGCCGGGGAAGGCCAGGCCGCTTGCCTCGGGAAGGGTGGCGTAGTTCAGGGAACGGATGGTCTCCGCTGCCTGATCCGTCAGCGCGGCGGCGTTCATGGTCTGGGTGGTCACGTGAGGGCTCCTGTCAGTTGTGCAGGTGAGTGTGGGAGCGGGCGAACGCGCCGCGGGTGTGGCTGGTCACGTGGGTGTTCTTGGTGACCGGCCCGGTGTACGTGTGGTGGGAGACGGAGCGGCGGGCGCGGGAGACCGCGGCGCCAATGGACAGCGCGAAGAACGCCGCTCCGGTGACGAGCACGCCCATGGAGACGACGCCGGTCACGCTCATGGAGGCGAATCCCTTCAGCACGAGCCAGATCCCGCAGCCGATCCCGGTGCTGCCGGCGCCGATACCAATGGAGGCGACCGCGGTCCCGGCCGCCCACGCAGGCACGATCCGCTTGTCGTCCTGCCAGACCGGTGCGGCGTCGCCGACGGTCGGGGACTCGGTGGTGTCGCGGTAGGACGTCGGGATCGGCGGCCGGGGCGGCGCGGGGCGGTAGACGTCGTCGATAATGCGGCGGGCTTCGGCGTTGGCCGCGGCGTCGCTCATCCGCCGCCACCAGTCGGTGGTGTGCTCGGTGTCGCTCACGGCAGGGCCTCCGGTCGGGTCGGTCAGGTGATGTTGGATGCGGTGTCGAGCACGGCCTGTATCGCCTGGCGGATCGTGGTGGACGCTCCGGTGTCGGCGGTGAAGAACCCGAAGAGGAACACCGCGAGCGCGGCACCCGCCCCGACGTAGCGGGAGCGGATCAGTACGAAGGTGAGGAGCCCGAAGAGGGCGACGGCGGACAGGGTCACGATCACGAACGGACCTCCCAGAAACGGCCGGCGGGCAGCCCCCTGAAGTTCGGTGCTGCCCGCCGATGGCTTGTCGTCTGACTTGTCGTGTGGCTTGTCGCTTGTCTTGTCGTCTTGCTTGTCTTGTCGCTTGTCGCCTCCCAGGTCACAAGCCGTTTGAGACCCCTCACGACAACCCGCGGGCGGGTGTTCGTGTGGGCGCGCGACAAGCGACAAGCGCTACTCGTCCGAGGGCTGTTCGGGAGCGTGGTCGCGGTGGACGTAGCGGGCTTTGGTGCCCTCTCCGATCCGTACCGCCGTGCCGTTCTCGGTCCACGTCTTGAGCCAGCCGACGACCGTCTGACGGGTCGTGCCGAACTCGTCCGCGAGGGCGCGGGCGATCGCGGATGCTCCGGTGCCCTCGGGTCCGGCCGCGCGCAAGGCGGCGAGCGCGGCCTGTTGCGCCGGGCTGTCCTGCTCCGCCTGGCCTCGCAGCGCGGACAGGTTCAGTCCCGACGCTGGCGGCGGCGCATCAGGGTCGGGTGCGGTGGCGAACTGGGCGTCGATCTCCTCACGGAACCGACGCAGCAGCTCATCCTCGCCACCCGGCTTCTGCGCCCGCTCGGTGCGGTGCGCGGACAGATTCAGCCCGCCCGCCGCTCCGCCGGCCGCCTGCTCGGGCGTGTGCGGGGTGAGATCGCGCATCCACGCGGTGCGCTCCGCATCCCAGCGCCGCGCGTAGTCGGGCCCGGCGGCCCTGGCGGACACATCGTCCAGCCGCGGGTGCCGGTCGGACGTGGCGACGGTGATGTCGCGGATCTGCGAGGGCTTGATCCGCCACGCCTTGCACAGCGCGCCCGGGGACTCGGGAGTGCCCATGAATCCGGCGCCCTTGAACGGCGCCTGATCCACGCGCAGTCCGCGGCGGCCCGGGAACATCTTCGACAGGTCCATGCCCTCGGTTTCGCCGCCGGTCAGGGCAACCCTCACCTTGGCCTCGCGGCGGATGAGGAGGTTGCCCAGCACACTTCCGGTAGCCCCGAGAGCGGTGATGACCGTGCGCCCGCCCATGGAGCGGTGCATGCGGATGAACTCGTAGATCCGCTTGGCGAGTTCCTTCATCTGCCGGTCCGTGGACACCAGGATTTCGGCGCCCTCGTCGATGACCAGCATGATCTGGGGAATCTTCGCGCTTACCGGAAGCAGGTCGGTGTCGTGCTTGGCCATCAGGTCCTGATAGCCGCGCTTGCGGGCCAGCCCGATGGCGATGGCCGCATCCAGAAGCTTCAGCGCTTCCTCGTACGTCCCGGCCAGCCAGTCCACGCCGGGCCGCACCGGGGAGCCGTCCTCCTGCTTGAGTTCACCGGTCAGTGCGGGGCGTACCCAGGGCAGGCCGGCCGATCCGGCGTTCAGGTCGATCACCCACGTCAGTACGTCCGTGGTACGGGCGAACCCGGCCAGGATCGTGTGGAGCAGGTTGGTTTTGCCTGATCCGGTCGGTCCGACCACTAGCGCGCACTGCTCGCGCAGATAGGCGAGCACGTCGTCACCGTTCGTCCGGAATACCCACGGGATGCCTGTCAGGATCGAGAGCGGGCTGTAGTCCTCGGGGTAGGTGCGGGCCTCGGAGAGGACGTTGCGGGTGGTGACGTCCACAATCGCCCGGCCCTGGTGAACTCCCGGGCCCACGGCGGCGGTGCAGCCGTGCGGGAGCTTGGCATCGGCGGACAGGGCGCCGGAGTGCTGGGCGATGCGGTCGTAGGTGATGCCGCCCTGGGGTTCGATGTCGAGGGAGTAGCCGTTGCCGGTCTCCCACATTTCCACAGCCTTCACCTTCACCGTGATCGAGCAGATCCGGGCGATCCGCTCCACCCATTCCGCGGCGATTGCACGGCGCTCCGCGCTCATCTCCTGCGCGATCGCGCGGCGTTCGGCCGCGAGGGCTTCCTCCTCGCGGGCCTCCTCGTACAGGGCGACCGACCGGGCGCCGGCGCCCATGCCCACGCCGATGGTGGCGAGGGAGCCGAGGGCGGCCCAGGTGAGGGGGCCGGTTGTCATGGCCCAGGTGGTCCACCCGGCGCCGACCAGCCAGGATGCGGCCTTGAAGGCGAGGGTGCGGCCCGCGTTGCGGACCTTGAGTCCAGCCACAGTGTGGCCGAGGGCGCCGGCGCCGCCGACGGCGAGCGCCCACATGGGCGGCATGCCGGTGGCGGCTCCGGTGGTGGCAACGGCGAGGGCTCCGGTGGTGGCGGACAGGGCGCCGGTCACGGGTCCGTGACCGGCGCTCCAGTCCAGCACCGGGCCGCTCGCCTGGTTCTTCTTGGCGGTAGCGGCAGCGCTCATGTCAGACGTTCCAACCCTTCTCGGCCTCCGGACCGTTGCGGGGGTCCTCGTGGCGGGCGATGTCCTGCTCGTGGGCCTGGCGGAACAGCGGCCCCATGTCCTCAGCGACCGCGACCGCGCTCATCAGGGCGCCGAAGATGTCGTTGAAGCCGTCCGCGACCTCCTTCTCCAGCGGAAACTCCGAGTCGGAGCGCTCCGCGAGCGTCTTCATCACGTTCGCGACCGACGTGATCGCGGCGGGCAGGGACTCGACCATGGCGAGGATCTCCATGGCGTTCTCGGGGTCGTAGGACTGCGCGGCCTGCTCCATTTCCGCCGCGTGCTCTTCGAACTGGAACCCAGACACGTGCTCTCCTTCGCTGGTGGACGTGGTGTCGGTGCTGTTCGCGACCGGTACGGCGGGTCGTGCCACCTGGTCGCCGATCCCATCGGTGCTGTCCTCGGTGGCCGCCCTCTCTGTGGCGTCCTCAGCCGCGGCCTGCTCGTCGCGGATCGCCGCATCCCGCCGGCCGCGCTCCTCACGAGCCGATCCGGTCAGGCGCCGGTACAGGCGCCGGCCGGGGTGCACGAGCCAGGACCAGCCCAACTTCCGGCCCAGCGGGCTGGTCAGGAGACCGAGCAGACCGAGCGGCAGCGCGAGCAGAGTCGCGAGCGCGCGGCGCCCGTGGAACCGTGCTGCAGAACGGCGCAGCGCCTTGCGGGCGGCCTGCCTGGCGGGGGCCTTGCGCACGTTCGAGCGGCCACCGGCTACCTTCCGCGCGGCGCCAGCATCGCGGCGCGCCCGATGCTTGGCGATCGCCGCCTGCTGCACCGCACGCGCTTTGCGACTCGCGCCCCCGAGTATCCGCCCGGCCAGGCCGCCCGTACGCGAACGCCTCTTGCCACCGGGCTTGTTCGCGCTGTTCTTCGGCGTGTGCGGCTTGGTGGTGTTGCGGCGCGCGTCGGCCACCGCGCGGCGGGCCGCGGACGTCTGCGCACGCTTCTGCGCCCGCGAGGCACCGGCCTGCTGACTCGCTTTCCGCAGCGCCCTGACTTGCCCCGCCTTGGCGGCGAGCCCGCCTCCCGCGCCGCCGCGACTGGTCTTGGCGGCGCCGGACTTGTGCAGGGAGGCCGGGGCGCGGTGCTTGCCCGCCCCCGACCGGCCCTGCCCCGGACCGGCCGGGGTCTTGCGGTGCTTCTGGCCGGGGACTTTGCCCCCGCTGCCAGCTGCGCGCCCGCCACCCGAACCGTGCTGGCGTCCGGCGGCGTTGAGGCCACCGGAGCGATGGCGGGCGGCGTGCTGCCGGGCCGCGGTGCGAGCAGCGGCTCGCCGTGCGGCCCGCTTCGGGCGCGGGTTGCGGCTGCGGTAGGAGGCAACCGTGCCGAGCACGGCCATGCCGGTCGCGGCGACCACTGCGCCGATCGGGCCGCCGGCCAGTCCGGCGGCGGCGATCGTGGACACGGTGGCGTTCGCGCCGGACAGGGCGAGCGGGGCGACCGGCCAGCCGCCCGGCGAGTCTTCTACCTGCGGGTTCTTCTCGCTCGCCTTGTCCACAGCCTGTGCAGGCGGCGGGGCGGGCGGGGTGTCGGTGGCGGCGGGGGCCACTACCGCTTCCGTGTGGGTGTCGGTCATGCTGAGAGCACTCCTTCCGGAGTGAACAGCAGGACCCGAACGCGCTGGTGAGAAGGTGGCGTTCGGGTCCTGCGCCGGTATGAGGGATGCGCTGTTCAGACGTAGTCGTGAGCGGGATGGGCGGCGGCGATCTCCTGCCAGCGGCGGTTCTCCGCGGCGTCCACGTTCTGCACGCGGACCTCGAAGGAGCAGCCCGGCTCCGTGCAGCGGTGCAGCGTCCCGGCCAGTGCGCGGGTGAGCTGCGCCAGCATCTGCAAGCCCGAGGACAGGATCGCCAGACTGCACGGGATGATCAGGCCGATCGGTACGCCGAACGAGTCGAGGCGCACCCCGATCCACACCGCCAGGGCGAGCGTGAACAGCAGGGTGACGGCCTCCAAGACACGGAGCCGGTTCGTGTTCTGTGCCATGAGGAAACTCCCAGGTCAGTGAAGGGATTTCAGGCAGCGCGCTGTTCCTTGGCAGCGATGCACAGGCCGCACATGCGGCGCGAGGGCGGGATGACGTATCCGGCATCACGCGCGCACTCCGGGCACCGCCGGCGGGCGGCATTCGCTTTCGCCAGGGCCGCCCACCGGGCCGGCGTCATCGGACGCACCGGCTTGGCCAGGTCGATCCGGTACAAATGCGCGACCAGCGGGCCACGGCGGCGGCGCGGGCGCTCTAGCTGTGCGGCTACGTCCTGGCCTCCCGGGCGTAGACCAAGCGCCCGCAACTGCCGCACCGTGGCGTAGCCATCCGGGGCCAGGCGCCACCGGTAGACGGGCAGCGAGGCCATCAGGCAGCCACCTCCACTTCGGCGGGATGATGCTCGCGGCGGGCGAGATGACGGAGCCGAGCCGGTTGGTTCGGGACGGCTCGTGCTCCCCATCCGTCAGCGATGAAGTCCCGTCCGATGTGTTCGGTGTAGGCGGGCGGGATGGCCTCGGTGAGTTCCTCGTGGACGTCGGTCCACGTGATGCCCATGGCCTGCTGCATCTCGCGGATGCTGCCCTTGCCACCGCCCTTTCCGTACGCGGCGATGTACGGGCCATCGCGCCACACGCCGTGCCGCCAGCCCCGCACCGGGCCACGATGCGGCTTGTGCGGCGCGGCGGTGGGCTGCCAGTACAGGCCCAGCTCGAAGTAGCGGTGGCGCAGGACCGCCAGCCCGAACATCTCCCCACACAGCAGAAGGTCTTTGCGCAGGTCGGCGCCCTGGACGTTCTCGATGACGTACGGGACGCCGTACCACTCGCACACTTGCCGGACCTGCGGGATGAGGTCGATGTGTGAGCGGCGACCCCGGTTGGTGCCCTTGGTCAGGGCACACGACGCCTGGCACGGCGGGGAGTAGTGGACCAGGTCGAAGTCCTGGCACAGCTCCCGCGCCGCGTCCAGCGCGTCACCCTCGACGAACGGGAACGGGTACGAAGAGCGCCGGACGATATCGACGCCGACGACGTCGAACCCGGCCCGCCAGTAGCCCATCGAGGCGCCGCCTGCGCAGCAGAACAGATCCAGCACACGCGGCCGGCGCCACCGAGGCTTGAGATCCGTGGCCATCACTGGCTCGCGATGGCCAGCGGCGCCCCGGTGTGCTCCGGGTCGCGCAGGCCGGCGTAGCGACCGGAGACCCAGCCGACCGACCAGCCGCACAACTCGGCCGCCTGCCGCACCGACAGACCAGCCCCGAACGCCACGGTCACGATCCGGCGCGCCTCGCCCTCGTCCAGCTTGCCCGCGGCGGGCCCGCGCTCCAGGAGCGCGGCGCGTTCACGGGTGATCCGGTCCTCGCGTTCACGCTGTTCACGAGCCGCGGCCCGATCCCGCTCCTGCTGCTCGGCCTCGGCCCGCTCGCGGACCTGGCGTTCAAGCATCTGCCGTTCGTGTTCACGCTGTTCACGCTCGTGTTCACGGCGTTCACGAGCCTCCCGCTCCAGGGCTTCCGCCCGCTCGCGGGCCTCGCGCTCCTCGCGGGCCCGACGCTCCTCCCGCTCCGCTTGCTCACGGGCCAAAGCGGCCTCATGTTCTCGCTGTTCACGAGCCAGCGCGGCGGCGTTCTCGCGCTGCTCCCGCTCGTCTTGACGGCGCCGCTCGGCATCCGCCAGACGCTGCTGTGCGCGCCGCTCGCGCTCCGCATCCTCCGCTGCCTTGTGCGTCGCCTCAGCGGCGGCGATGGCCCGGCGGTAGGCGAGGCTCGCCTCCGCCGTGACGATCAGCAGCAGCGGGGCGACCGAGTGGACAGCCACGCCGACCAGGTCCTTCTTCAGCGCAGAGTCCGCCGTGTTGAGCGCCAACGTCATGAGACCGGTCATCCAGCGCAGCACGACCGGCCAACGGCCACCGTGCCCGCCCAGGCGCGACAGAACGTCATCGAGCTTGACCACGATCACCACCGCCGCATCAACCACGAGCGGCAGAATCGGCGCGGTCCAGTCCCAGTCATCGGCCGTATGCCGAGCCATCAACGGCGTGACGGTGAGGATCGAGTACAGCATCGCCCCGCACACGATCAACCACGTGCCACCCGACAGGGCGCGCTCTGCTGAACGCGTCTGAACACTGTTCATGCCGCCCCCCGCATCGACTCCGCGACTGCCCGATACACGCGGCGAAACCCGTTCGAGGCGGCGCTGTAGATGAACGCCTCACACGACCACTGGCACTCGTACGGCGAGCGTTCACCGCGCGGCCCCCACACGTGATCGGCCGGGTAGCCGTGCACCGACATGTCCGCGTACGCGGCCTCGCGGGAGGCGTAGACGGCGTGCGGCTCGCCGTAGTGGAACAGCACGGTGATGGCCTGCCCCTCCACCGGTTCAGCCGCCAGCTCCTCACGCAGCCGACGCAGTTCGATCTGTTCGAGCAGCGTCCGCTGTTCGGCCGCGCTCGCCTCCTTCACCGCGTTGGCCAGGAGATAGCGCATCTCGTCGGTAGCTGCCTCGGCGCGCTCCGCACGGTCGGTGACGGCGAACAGCTCCGTGATGTGCCGGCGGGACGCCGCCCTCGCTGCCTCGGTCGCCTCACGGGCCCGCTCGAACGCAGCGTGCCTGTCCGCCTCCAGCAACGCGAGACGCTTCCTGGTGACGATGCGGATCATGCCGCCGCCCCCTTCCGGACCCGACGGGCACGGGTGACGGGACGGGCGAGCGGAACGACGTTGAACAGGTCATCGGCGCGCTCCTCGATCGCCGTGGCGGCGAGGCGGAACGCGTCCTCCGGCAGGCCGGGGTTGTCGGCGAGGATGTCGCGGGCCGCGTCCAGGCGGGCCGCTCGCTCCATCTCGCTCTCGCCCTCCACCCCCAGCCACAGCTCAACCGGGGTGCCAAGGGCCAGTTCGATGAAGTCGTTGCCGGTCAGGGCCTGTTGGCCGTTGATGTACGCACGCATGACGAAACTCCTGATCACTGGAGGGATGGAAGAGATCCAGAGGCGGGCGCGGCTTGTGGAAGAGATGGCGCCCGCCCCTGGGCGGAAAGAGAGCGCCCCGGCCGGGAGTCGAACCCGGCCTACGACCATCGGGGCGATGAAACACGTCAGCATCACTGCTCTGACGTCAGCAGGGCGGCCCACACCAGACGGTGAACCCCGAGATCAAATGGGGTGTACTCCGAACTGATGGGCTTGGCATTGCCGCCGACGACATCACCCGGCCGACACGGGGGCGGTCTCACTCTTGCCGCCTCATGCGTTGGGACCCAGCTGTACCTCCCCACACCCGAAAAGTCAGGTGGCGCTGCCAAGCGCGTAGGGGGAGAGCCACGTCCATCACAGCGGTTTGCCCCCGGACCCTCGCCCTAGGCACCTACCGCGACCGCGGCTCTCGCGTCAGCCCCGCACGATCACTGTCCAGTTGTTTTGCAGGTCAAGCGGCTAGTAGCGCGCTCTGCCGCGGTGGGCTGAGCGACTACTTAACTCTGCCTCAGAGTGCACTGTGAGGCAGAGTCAGTCAAGTACTCCTGCGGAACAAGCCGCGTCGGGCGCTGGTTCTACCTCTTGCGCTTGGGCACTATGAGGCAGAGAACGTCAGGAGATTTGGGGTGCAGATGGTCGAGTGGACGGGCAAGCCCGCCTATCAGCAAGTGGCGGATGCCCTGCGAGGCAGAATCGCCAAGGGCGAGTTCGCGAAGGACGGGAAGCTTCCTTCGATCGCCGACCTCATTGACGAGTACGGAGTCACGGTCACTCCGGTTCGCGAGGCGATCCGGCAGCTCAAGACCGACGGACTCGTGGTCAGCCACCAGGGGAAAGGTGCGTTCCTCACGCCGGACGCCGCTGAGGCTGCGAAGCGAACGGACCCCATGGCCGCCATCGCGGAACTGCGCGATGAGGTCGGGCAGCTCCGTACGTCGGTCAGTGAACTTCGCGACCGTCTCGCCCGGCTTGAGTCTCAGTGACCGCCGTTGCCATCCGAGGCGCCGGCGACCGGTCGCTGCACTCTCGCTTTGGTTCATGAGCACCTCCGGTTTGGATGTGCTCAATTCCACAACGGGAGGCCGTAACTCGGTATCACGAACTCTTACTTGACGTAGTCTCAGCTCTTTTAAACGCTCGCTTATACGCGCTCTATCACCAGGTTTCGCTGAGCTACACAGGCCGCTACACTCGCGGCTCCAGGCAGCTACCCCAGGGGGAACTATGGCTAGCACGGTAAAGACGAACCCATTGCGCCAATTTCGGGATGAGTTTCAACTCACCCTGGAAGAGGTGGGGGACAAGCTGCGGGATATCGCAGAGCGACACAAGCTGAACGTCGCCGCGAACTTCCAAACCATCTGGAATCACGAGAACGGTACCCGCCCCAACGTCCATTACCGGCGCGCCTATTGCATCCTCTACCGCCGCAGTGAGGCAGAACTCGGGTTCCGACCGCCGCTCCCCGGAGAAGGACCTCAAGTGATAAGTGCTCCCGCACATTTGGAACGAACGCTCGTCGAGCCGTCTGAGGCAATCAGGAGGGCGCTGGGGAGTATTCATCCGGGGACGGGTGACGCGGATGCTGACGCCCTCCGAGAGTGCGTAATCGACGCGTGGCGCCATCGGACTACCGGCACAGGAAGTGTGGCGTCAGGCCCATCGGTGGTGCTGGTCGGAGGGTTTGCCGGTTCGGGGAAGTCGGAATTCGCCAAGTTCTTGGGCGGCCTTACGGGGTGGACCATCCTGGACAAGGACACTCTCACGCGGCGGCTCGTGGATCAGCTCCTCGTGGCCCTCGGCGGCGAGGCGCACGACCGCAGCTCGGATCTGTACCGCGAGAAGGTCCGCCCGCTCGAATATCACTGCCTCATTGAGGTGGCGAAAGAAAACATCCGCAACGGAATTTCCGTGATCCTCGATGCCCCGTTCGTCGCAGAGTTCTCGCAGGCGGATTGGATGCGGCGATTTGAGAACTTCTGCCGACCCCGCCAGGCTCAGCTCTCCACGATTTGGGTCGAATGTGACGCCGAATCCATGCGCGAGTACATCGAGTTCCGTGGCGCGGCACGCGACATGTGGAAGATGGAAGCGTGGGATGACTACCTCGGGTCGCTTGACTTGAATATGCGCCCTCAAGGTTCGCACTTCGTGGTGGACAACCGACTTGGCGGAGCCGTAACCCTCGTGGACGAAGCCCGGGACGTACTGAACGGCGGCACCCTGTGAGTGCTTCCGGTGTCATCCTGTACGGTCCGCCAGGCTCCGGAAAGGACACCATCTCTGGTGAACTGTCCTCTCTGAATCCTGAGTTTGTCCTGTTTCAACGACTCAAGGCAGGACCGGGCAGGACCACCGGATACCGAGTCACCACATCTGAACGCATCGAGGAGCTGGCGCGCGCAGGTGAGGTTCTGTACCGGAACGCCCGGTACGACGCTGAATACGCAATCGACCGCCCCGAGCTCTCCGCGCTCACCGGCGCCGGGCGAATCCCTGTGCTGCACATGGGGCAGGTGGCAGGCGTGAGCGCTGTCAGCGAGCTCCCGCTGCGCTGGGTGAAGGTGCTCCTGTGGTGCCCGCTCGCAGTGACGGCCGATCGCTGCCAGGGCCGTGGCGACAAGGATGTAGAGGCCCGGCTCAAGGTCTGGCACGAGACCCGACAGGATCTCTTGGACCACGCAGCGGAACCGTGGTCGGCGGTACTCCACACCGATCGGCTCACCGCTTCGGAAGCTGCGCGAATCATCGAGGCGGCCGTGGAGGATGGCGCCGGCACGGTAGAGCGCGATATCCGAGGACTTGTGCAGTGACCGTTCTCGGTGTTCTCCACCCCGGCAGCATGGGCGCGGCCGTCGCGGGCCAGGCCGCATTCGGCGGGTACGAAGTCCTCTGGTGCCCAACAGGGCGTAGCGAAGCGACCATGCGGCGGGCTGGGCAGCAGGGCCTAAAGGCCGTGGCCAGCGTCGGCGAGCTGACCGCACGAGCGGACATCATCCTCAGTATCTGCCCGCCGGCCAATGCGGAGCAGGTCGCGGCGGAGGTCGCGGCCTGCGGGTTCTCGGGAACGTACGTGGATGGCAACGCGGTCGCACCTGGCACCGTTGAGCGGATCGGTGGACTCATGCGCCGGTCAGGCGCCGTGGTGGTCGACGGGGCGATCGTCGGCTCCCCTCCATCCACGTCGAAGAACACGCGGTTGTATCTCTCAGGCCCGCAGGACGCTCTCTCCGTAGTGGCCGCCCTCTTCGCCGACTCCGCCGTACACCCCTACCCGCTAGCGGGGGGACTGGGGAGAGCGTCGGCGCTGAAGCTCGCTTACAGCAGTTACCAGAAGTCGAGCCGCGTACTCGCAGCAGTTGCGTACGCGCTCGCTGCTGAGCACGGCGTGGAGGGTGAACTGCTCGATATCGCGCAACAGCGTACGAGTAGCTACCTCGCGGAGACCGACTACTTCCCCAAGGTGGCAGCGCGCTCTTGGCGTTGGGGCCCCGAAATGCAGGAGGTCGCCCAGGCAATGCGCGAGGCAGGGCTCCCCTCCGAGTTGGCCGAAGCATCCGCTACGGCCATGAGCCGGTGGACCGAGTTCCGGGATTCGCCTCCAAGCCTGTCGCAGGCCATCGCCAGCCTGCACAACGAATCGAGCGAGTCCTAGCGCTCCCGGGCTCGAAGCGCCTCGATGGCCCCCACAACGCTCTCTGCTTCGATGTCGGGCACGTGGGGGCCTTCGGCCCAAGCGCACCCGTGCGACACCCACGCGGTGCGAAGGCCAGCCGCGCACGCTCCGCCGATATCCGTCGTGGGGTTGTCCCCGATCATCCAACCGCCCTCGCTGAGGCGCCGGCCGGACAGCGAAGCTGCCGCCTCAAAGTGCGCCAGCTCCGGCTTCCGGGAGCCGATCTCTTCGGAGACGCAGATCCCGTCGAACGCGGACGCCAGCCCCGTCGCGGCGAGCTTGGCCCGCTGAATCTCTCCAGCGCCGTTCGTGGCAATGCCCAGGGTCCAGCCCTCCGCGCGGAGTGTGGAGAGCGCCTCAGGGACACCGGGGAAGCACCGCACCGACCGGGCGACGCCCGAGATGTACTCCTGCCACAGAGCATCTGCGGGCTCCGCGAGACCCAGCCGTGCGCGCAGGGTCTCGAAGTCTGAGGGGTAGGCCCGCTCGCTCAGCCGCTCGCGAATGATGACTTCGGCTCCGCACTCAAGGCCCCGGGCCCGAACGAACTGGCGCACCCAGGTATCCAGCCCCGCCTGGCGGTCGATGAGAGTGTTGTCGAGGTCGAAGAGTGCTAGCACCTGGGAACCGTACTCGCCGGAAACCGTGCCCTTCGACGGCACCTGCGCATGGTATGCGATAGAGATCGCGTCGTGGCCGCTGCGGGTTTGGAGAGTTGGCAGGTCAGGGCGCGGTTTTGGCTGTGGCGAGGAATGCCCTCCGGAGCCGTGTGCGCAGGTTCGAATCCTGCCGGGGGCACTCGCCGGATCACCTACGAAATTCTGTAGGCGACCAGAGCGGATGCCTGAAGAAGAGGGCGGGAGTCAGTGACACTGACTCCCGCCCTCTTCTCATGCCCCTGAGGGCTCGCACAACGTCGGCCCTGCAGTCCGACCTCGGCAGGTCCTCGACAGGCCCCTTTCAGGGACGGGCCGTTCATCACTCGGCGCGGATTCGGATTCGCGAACTCCGGACCTCCTCCCCGGACACCAAGATGATCTTGGAGGTACGCTGCGGGGCGACTCGACCAGGGGAGGGGTTCGGTGCGAAGAGGACTCTCGATTCTTTTTTCCGTTCTGGCCATGGCGATAGGGATCTCAGTAATTCCTGCGGCGCCCGCTCGGGCGGCAACTGTCTCGGCTGATGCCGAGAACGTTTCCAAGTCCGCGGGGGAACGCTATGCATTGCGGTCCGAAGCCAATGGCTTGTACGTGTCTGCGGATCCGGACAACAACGGGAGAATGACGGCGAAAGCGTCGTCCGTGGGCTCGTGGGAGCGGTTCACCCTGCACACCAACCAGGCCGGTTGGAACATCGCTCTGCGCTCCGAGGCGACCGGCTTCTTCGCCACGTCCGAGCTGGGGGCGAGTGGGGCCTACGAGGGAATGATGCAGGCCCGGGGCGGCGACATCGGCGGATGGCAGCAGTTCGTCGTCGAGTCGCGCGCATCCGATGGGCCGATGCAGGTCGCACTGAAGTCGGTGGCCAACGACAAGTACGTCACCGTGGAACACGCGTCCTTGGGCGACGACAAGGACATGCTCAGAGCCCGGTCGACCACGGTCGGAAGCTGGGAGCGATTCACGCTGGTCCCCCAGGGGCAGCGCGGAACGAGCGGGGGCAGTCCGGCCCCCACCGCTGGATCCGCGTCCAAGTTGAACGTCATGACCTGGAACGTCTGCGCCAACAACAACCCGAACTGCTGGGATGACAACTGGGCCGGAAAGGACCAGTTGTCCGCGGAGATCATCGACCGGCTGGCCCAGCCTGGGAGCGACCACGAGGTCCTGCCCGACGTGATCTTCTTCCAGGAATTCTGCGAGAAGCACGCGAAACCGGTGGAGACGGCCCTGGAGGCCAGAACCGGCCGCGAGTGGGACGTCCGCTTCGCCCCCACCCAGTACGACATCGGGAAGCTCGGCCAGTCCTTGCCAGGTGGCGTGAAGGCGCAGAAGGAATGCGCCAAGGCGGACGGACTCGACCGCGGAGCCTTCGGGGTCGCACTGGCCGTACCGGCATCGAACACCTACTACCGGGGCTTCACGCTGGAATCGCCTGCCGCGCAGCTGGATCGCGACCCCACGAAGAAGGCCGAACAGCGTCCGGCTCTCTGCGCGGACCTGCCCGAGCACGCCGTTCATGTGTGCACGTCCCACTTCAGCGCCGGTAAGGGGTACGACGACCCGAAGGGCGCTTACCGTACGAAGCAAGCCGCGGCACTGATGCAGCTCGCCGATCAGGCGCCCTCGGGGTACCGGGCCGTCTTCGGTGGAGATCTGAACTCCGTGGCACCGGATTCGACCGGGGACGACGGCGGCGACGTGAACCGCACCGCCCTGGTGAGCACCTACGCCTCCTACCGCGAATGCGCCCAGGGCGCGGATCTGAACAGTCCCCGCTCCGGCCCGTCCACTGCGGTGAAGAACGCGGCCGGTGAGGCGACCCAGAAGATCGATTACATCTTCGCACCGCGGAACACCTCGTTCACGTGCGCGGTCTCCGCGACCACCGGCTCCTCGGACCACTGGACGCTCTACGGAACCATCTCGCTGCCGGCCACCTGACAGGCTGCAGAGGGGGCTCGGCCGAGCGGGGCTCACCCCTGGAGGGCGGTCCGCGGGTCGGCGGTGGTGACGGACCGCCAGATGGGAGCGCCCGCGAGGACCGTCGCCCGGTCGGAGCCCGCGTGACCGGGCCGGTCGTCGCGCCGAGGGCGATCGACACCTGCGCCTCGATCTCGCCCTGGCCACGCCGGGGTTGGCGTCACCCGCCGGTGCGCGTTCGCCCCAGTCGTCCCTTTTTGTCGTCGGTGGCTCGTCGTAGTGAGGCATGCCACGCGTGACCGGCTCGGGTTTACGGCGGCCACCCTCGGTGACTACGGTGCCTGAGATGTCTCGCAGCCACTTGAACCTCGCAAACTCTGGAAGACGAGCTTTCGGGCACCCAGGTTCCATTCGAGGTTCCATACGGGAGGGATCGTGAGCGACCAGGTCCGGATCGCGGCTCCGAGGAGCCCGCTGCCCGCGCACAACGCCACGGTGCCCTCCCCGCCGGGAGCCGCCGCCCAGGGTGCCGCGGGCACCGCGCGGGGGCCCGGCAAGAAGCGGGACGCGTTCTTCGACAACGCGAAGTACCTGGCGATCGTGCTGGTCGCCATGGGGCACGCCTGGGAACCCCTGCGCGGGGACAGCCGGGCGGCCTCGGCGCTGTACATCACGGTCTACACGTTCCACATGCCGGCGTTCATCGTCATCTCCGGTTATTTCTCGCGGTCGTTCGACGCGAGCCCGGGGCGGCTGAAGCGGCTGATCACGGGTGTGGCCGTGCCGTACGTAGTGTTCGAGGTCGCGTACACGTTCTTCAAGCGGACGGCCGGCGACGACCCGGACTACCCGATCAGCCTGCTGGACCCCTGGTACCTGACCTGGTTCCTGATCGCCCTGTTCGTGTGGCGGCTGTCGACTCCGCTGTGGAAGATCGTGCGCTGGCCGCTGCCGCTGTCGCTCGCGATCGCCGTCCTCGCGTCGGTCTCCCCCGACATCGGGGACGACCTCGACCTCCAGCGCGTGCTGCAGTTCCTGCCGTTCTTCGTGCTCGGTCTGTGCCTGAAGCAGGAGCACTTCCAGCTGGTCCGGCGCAAGGAGGCGCGGATCGCGGCGGTCCCGGTGTTCGCCGCGGCGCTGCTGTTCGCGTACTGGGCCGCTCCGCGGATGAACGCGGCCTGGTTCTACCGGCGTGACAGCGCGCAGGAGCTGGCGGCGCCCGGATGGAGCGGGGCCGTGATGACCCTGGCCATGTTCGGCTGCTCGGTGGTGCTCGTGGCGTGCTTCTTCGCCTGGGTGCCGGGGCGGAAGCTGTGGTTCACGGCGCTGGGGGCCGGCACGCTGTACGGCTACCTGCTGCACGGGTTCCTCGCGAAGGGGTCCCGGTTCGGGGACTGGTACGACGCGGACTGGGTGCACACGCCGTGGGGCGAGGTGACGGTGACGGTGTTCGCGATGTCGGTGATCACCGTGCTGTGCACGCCACCGGTGCAGCGGGCCTTCCGGTTCGTGATGGAGCCGAAGATGGAGTGGGCGTTCCGCCGGAGCGGGTCCAGCGCGCAGGGTGCTGCCGCCGGGTCCGGGCGGAGTCCGGACCGGTCGTAGGCCCCTCAGGGCCCCTCGGGGCCTAGGCGGACGCCCGTTTGCGGGGCGCGGTCGTCTTCTTGGCGGTCGTGGTCTTCTTGGCCGCGGCCGCCTTCTTCTGTGTCTGCTTCTTCGCGGGCTGCGGCTTCGCCTTGGCCGTCTTCGCGGCCGACGCCGCGGTCTTCTTGCCGCTCCCCGCGGCCGTCTTCTTCTTCGCGGCGGAGGACGCCGTCTTCTTGGCGGCGCGGCCGCGGCTGGAGAGGTGGGTGACCTCGGCCGGCTCGGCCGCCCCGGACGGCTCGTCGCCGTCGGCGCCGCGTGCCTCCTTCGCCGCGCGCACGCTGCTCTCCAGGGCGGCCATGAGGTCGATGACCTTGCCGCCGCCCTCCGCGGCGGGTGCGGCGGGTGTCTCCTCCGTGCCGCCGCCGGCCGCCTTCGCGGCGATCATCTCCTCGACCGCCTCGCGGTAGTCGTCGTGCAGGGACTCGAGCTCGACCTCGCCGAGCGTGTCCATGAGGGCGTCCGCGAGGTCGAGTTCGGCGTCGCGGACCGTGACATGGGTGTCGGGGGCGACGTCCTCGGGGGCCCGGATCTCGTCCGGCCACAGCAGGCCGTGCATGGCGATGACGTCGTCGACGACGCGCAGCATGCCGAGGCGCTCACGGCCGCGCAGGGCGAACTTGGCGATGGCGACCTTGTTGCTGCGCTTGAGGGCCTCGCGCAGCAACGTGTACGGCTTGGCGGCGGGGACGCCGTTCGCCGCGAGGTAGTACGCCGTGTCCATCTGGAGCGGGTCGATCCGGTCGGCCGGCACGAACGCGACGATCTCGATCGTCTTGGCGGTGGGGATCGGCAGCTGGGCGAGGTCGTCCTCGGTGATCGGGATGATCGACCCGTCCGCCTCCTCGTACCCCTTGGCGATCTCGGCGGCGCCGACCTCCTTGTCCTCCAGTTCGCACACCTTGCGGTAGCGGATGCGTCCGCCGTCCTCGCGGTGGATCTGGCGGAAGGAGATGGCGTGGTGCTCGGTGGCGTTGACCAGCTTGATCGGGATGCTGACCAGGCCGAAGGAGATGGCGCCGTTCCATATGGAGCGCACGGGGTACCTCCCGGTTCGCTCTCGCTCCGCCGCACGAGGCGTCCGTGCCGCACGTGCCGTACGAGATGTGCCGAAATGTCGGATTGCCAGAGTATTACGGTATGGCGCCCATCACAGAAGTGGAGGGGCGGCGGCTCACGCTCAGCAATCTGGACAAGGTGCTCTACCCCGCGTCCGGGTTCACCAAGGGCGAGCTGCTGCACTACTACGCGACGACGGCCGGGCCGCTGCTCGCGCACCTGTACAACCGGCCGGTGTCCTTCCTGCGGTTCCCGGACGGGCCCGACGGCCAGCGGTTCTTCGCGAAGAACGTGCCGCCGGGGACACCCGCCTGGGTGAAGACCGCCGAGGTGCCGCACGCGCAGGGCCCGGCCCGGCAGATCCTCGTCCAGGACCTCGCCTCGCTGGTGTGGGCGGCGAACCTCGTCACCGAGTTCCACACACCGCAGTGGCAGGCGGACGCGCCCGGCCGGGCCGACCGGCTGGTCCTCGACCTCGACCCGGGGGCGCCGGCCGACATCGTGCAGTGCTGCGAGGTGGCCCTGTGGCTGCGCGAGCGGCTCGCGGCGGACGGGCTGCACGCGTACGCGAAGACCTCCGGGTCGAAGGGGCTGCACCTGCTGACCCCGCTCGTGCCGACGCCGTCCGACCGCGTCAGCGCCTACGCGAAGGCGCTCGCCCAGGAGGCGGAGGCGGCGCTGCCGGGCCTCGTCGTGCACCGGATGGCCCGCAAGCTGCGCCCAGGCAAGGTCTTCGTGGACCACAGCCAGAACGCGGCCGCGAAGACGACGGCCACCCCGTACACGCTGCGGGCCCGCCAGGAGCCGACCGTGTCCGCGCCCGTGACGTGGGCGGAGGTCGAGCACTGCACGGACGCGCAGGAGCTGGTCTTCCTGCCCGACGACATCGCGCCGCGCCTCGCCGCGCACGGGGATCTGCTCGCCCCGCTGATCAACCTCAACCGCGCGAGGCCCCTCCCATGACGCCGCGCGCCGGCGACCCGCGGGTCGAGGTCGCGCTGGCCCGGTCGGTGGACGCGCTGCCGGCCGGTACGGGATGGGCGTTCGAGCCGAAGTTCGACGGGCACCGGATGGTGGTGTGCAGGGAGTCCGCGGACGTCGTGCTCCAGGCCCGCTCGGGGCGGCTCGTGGCGCGGGCGTTCCCGGATCTCGTGGCGGCGGCGACCGCGCTGCCCGCCGGGACCGTGCTGGACGGCGAGGTGGTCGTCTGGCACGACGGGCGGACCGACTTCGCCGCGGTGCAGCGGCGCGCGGCGGCGGCGTCCGGGGCGCGGGCCAGGATCCTGGCGCGCGAGCTGCCGGCCTCGTACGCCGCGTTCGACCTGCTCGTGCTCGGCGGCACGGATCTGCGTCGGCGGCCGTACGCGGAGCGCCGGGAACGTCTGGTCGAGCTGCTGGGCCCGCTGGGTCCGCCGTTGCAGCCGGTGCCGTCCACGACGGACCGGGAGACAGCCGTGACCTGGTACGAGACGCTGACGGCGAGCGGGATCGAGGGGCTGGTGGCCAAGCAGGTCGACGAGCCCTACCCGGCCGGGCGGCGCGGCTGGCTGAAGCTGCGGCACAGCGACACGCGGGACGCGGTGGTGGTCGGGTTCACGGGGCCGCCGAGCGGGCCGCGCGCCCTGGTGGTGGCGCTGCCGGGCGACGGCACCCCGGTCCTGACGACGCCCTTGCCCACGGGGCTGCGGGCCGAGGCGGCCCGGGTGCTGCCGCCGGGGACGGGCGAGGAGGCGGTGGTCACGGCGGTCGGGGTGGGCGAGGTCCCGTACCGGGTGCTGCCGGAGGACGGCAGACCGACGCTGGAGGTCACCCAGCGCACGACGCGGCACGGCGCGTTCTCGGCGACGGCGGTGCGCTTCCGGTGAGGCGGTGCGCTGTCGGTGATCGCGGGCCTGGTGTGGGTGTGCGCTTTCGGTGGTCGCGGGCCGGGTGTGGCGGTGCACTCTCGGGGCCGCGCCCGCGCCAGACGCCATACGTCAGACGTCAGACGTCAGACGCGATCCCACGCGCGGCGGTCGCGGGCCATGGCGTACAGGGCCTCCACGTCCGCCGGTTTCAGGAGGCCGCCGGTGCGCGCCAGGGACGGCAGGTCCGTGTCCGTCAGGACGCGGACGTCCCGGGGCGGGCCCGGGGTCTCCACCGCGGCCGGTTCCACCAGGACGAGCGCGGGGCGGACCTCCGCGGTGAGGGCGAGCGCGGCGCGGGAGGCGTCGGCGCGGACCCGGCGCAGCAGGGGCTGAGCTTCGCCGCGGCCGGACCCGACGAGCGGGTCGTCGACGCGGACCCGGCGCTTGCGGGCGGGCAGCGCGTGCAGGGCGAACAGTCCGCCCGGGCCGATCAGCAGATGGTGGATGCGGCCGGCGCCGGGCAGCGGCACGGAGTGCAGCACGCGCCAGCCCGCCGGGTCGAGCCCGTCGAGGATCTCCCCGGTCCGCTGCTGGGCGGCGAGCGCCCGGCGGCGCGGGTCGCTGCGGAGCCGAGCGTGCGGCGCCGGGGTGCGGTCGAGGGCGACGAGGAGGTCCTCGCCGGGCCGGTTCGGCGCGAGGTCGTCGTCGGGGTGCAGGCTGAGCACGGCCAGCTCGGCGGGGGTCGGCACGGGCGGCGGCCCGACCGTCACGGAACCGGTCAGGAAGGGCCCGAGTGCGTCGAGCACCGCCTCGCGGACGGTCTCGTCGGGGCCGAGGAGATTGACCCGGGCCGCGTCCCGGTCGTACCAGGCGACGTTCCTGCCGTCGCTCCCGCGGACGTACAGCCGCTCCTGGCCGTGGCGCCAGGACGGGACGACGCGCAGCCGGCTCCTGCCGCCCGGGCCGTGGTGCGATCCGCTCATGTCCATCACCCCCCGACCATGGGAGCAGCAAGCCCGGCGCGGGGCAAGAAGGCGGATAAGGGGGCAGGCGGGGCGCGCGCGGGCGGCGGGCGCCGTCGTCACGGCTTCGGGTGCGGAGCGACGGGCCGCTGTTACACAGTCGCCGAGCTGCCGTGACGGCCGGCTTCTAGCGTGGACGTACCGCCCCCGGAAGGAGTCCTCGTCATGCGTGCCGTCGTCCTGCTGCGCCGTGCCCTCGTCACCGCGGCCGCCGCCGGTGCCCTGCTGGTGCCCGCGAGCGCGTTCGCGCAGGGTTCGGAGCACGGCGGGCTGCCGGACGGCGCGGGACGGCAGCCGGTGGCGACGACCACGTCCCCGCACGAGGGGGCCGTGCCGGAGGGCCCTGCCGCGGGCGGGCCGGACGACCCCGTCGCGACCAATCCGTACTTCCTGGCGGCAGGCGGCGCGATGACGGCGGCGGGGGCCGCGGGCCTCGTGTACTCGACGGTGCGGCGCGGCCGGGCCGACCGCTGACGCCCCGGGCGCCCGGGGCCCGCCCGAGGTGCGCGGGACCGGCGGGCTGTCTACAAAGGACTCGGGCGGGCGCCTCGGTGGGACACCGGCCGGTCGGGACCTGCGGGGCGCCCCGGCGAGAGGACTCTAGGATCCGGAGGCGGGATCGGCGCACGGCGAGCGGTCCGCGGCCGGGAGCTCAGGCGGGAGTGCGGGTGTGCAGGTAGGAGTGCAGGCGGGTGCGCGGCCAGGAGTGCGGGCGGGAGTGCGGTGACGTCCCGAGGCCCGTCCGGGCGCCGCACCGGCGCGGTGCGTGTCGTCCCCGCGAGCGTCCTGCTCCTGGCCGGATCGGCCGCGCTGGCCGGCTGCGGGGACGCGGGCGGTCTGGAGAGCGCGGGCCCGACGCCGACCGCGGTGGGTCCGCGCACGCTGTGGCCGACGCTGCCGCCCGCCACCCGCCCCGCCGAGGACTACAGCGCGGGCGACACCGCCCGGGTCGAGGGCGTCGCCGTGCCGGGCGGCGACCTGCGCCGGGCCGATCCGGTGGCGGTCGTACGGGCCCGTCTGGAGGCGGACCCGAAGGAGTACGCGGACGTCATGGACGCGCTCGGCTCGTGCGACACGTCCGGCGCGTCCGGCTGCCCGGTGCTGCGCGCGTACTACCCGGATCTGACGGGCGACGGGAAGCCGGATCTGCTGATCGCCGTGCGCGCCCCGAAGCGCCAGCTGTACACGCAGGTCTACATGTACGCCGGCGGCCGGCTGACGCAGATCATGGACGACAAGGACGCGGTGATCAACGTGCAGCTCGCCGGGCACAGCCTGGTCGTCCGGGCCGCGGCCGACCTGCCCGGGTACGAGTACCGCACCTCGTGGTCGTACGACACGCACCAGAAGGCGATGCTGCCGACCCGCGACGAGATCATCCGGACCGGCCCGCCGGGCACCCCGACGCCGCGCCCGACCCGCTCGCTGACGCCTTCGGCCGCGCCCTCCCCCTCGCCGGGGCGCTCATGACGCGCCGTCGGCTGCGGCTGCCCGCGTGGACGGCGTCGCTGACGTGGAAGGCGGCCGCGTTCATCACGGTGATGTGCTGCACGCTGACCGCGCTGCTCGGCGTCCTCGTGCACGTCTCCGTCACGAACCAGACGGTGGGTCAGGCCCGGGACCGTGCCCTCTCGCTCCTGGAGGACGCGGGCAAGCGGTACGAGTCGGGCGGGCGGCTGCCGCCGGGCGCGGGCGTCGACCCGCCGGGCCTGCCCGGCGCGCTGCGGGAGCTCGCGTCGGGCGGTGAGCGCGGCACGATGATCGGCGCCGACGACCCGGCGCCGACGATGTGGGCGGCGGGCCCGGCCTCCGGCGGGCGGGCGCTGGCCGTGCGGATCGACTACTCGCAGGGGGCGCGCACGATCGACGGCCTGGACAACGCGATCCTCGGCTCGTCGGTCCTGGCCATCGGGGCGACGTTGCTGGTCGGCGCGTTCGCGGTGACGCGGGTGACGCGGCGGCTGCACACGACGGCGCGGGTGGCGCGCAAGATCAGCGCCGGGGACCTGGACGCGCGCGTCGGCGACCGGCGGACGAGGGACCCGGCGCGGCACCAGGACGAGGTCGCGGACGTCGCGGCCGCGCTCGACAGCATGGCGTCGTCCTTGCAGGCGCGGATCCTGACGGAGCAGCGGTTCACGGCGGATGTCGCGCACGAGCTGCGCACGCCGCTGACCGGGCTGCACGCGGCGGCCGAGCTGCTGCCGCCGGGCCGGCCCACGGAGCTGGTGCGCGACCGGGTCGCCGCGCTGCGCACACTGACCGAGGACCTGCTGGAGATCTCCCGGCTCGACGCGCGCAGCGAGCGCGTCGACCTGGACGACACCTGGCTCGGCCCGGTCGCCGAGCGGGTGGTGCGGGCGGCGGGCCCGCAGACCGCGGTGTCGGTGGTGCGGGACGTGTGCGTGGTGACGGACCGCCGCCGCCTGGAGCGGGTGCTCGGCAACCTGGTGGCCAACGCGCACCGGCACGGCGGCCCGCCCGTCGGGCTGACGGTGGACGGACCGGTGATCACGGTGCGGGACCACGGCCCCGGCTTCCCGGACTACCTGGTGGAGCACGGGCCGCAGCGGTTCCGTACGGAGGGCGGCGCGCGCGGGCACGGGCTCGGGCTGACGATCGCACTGGGCCAGGCCGAAGTCCTGGGCGCCCGGCTGCGGTTCACGAACGCGCCGGACGGCGGCGCGGTGGCGACGCTGACGCTGCCGTACGAACAGCCCTCGGCCTGGCCCGGATAAGGCGTGTTCCGAACGTCCCGTCCGCCGTCCGGGTGGTCACCCCGGCGGCGGCGGCCGCCGTGCGCGGGGGCGTCCTGGGGGCTTGGCTGAGAGCGGGGAACCGGTCCGGAACCCCTCACCGACCGCCCAGGAGGAGACCTCATGGCTCGCATGTCCGTACGGACCGTCAGCACCCGCGTCGGCATAGCCGTCGCCGCCGCCGCCACGCTCGCGGCCACCGCCTCGCCCGCGCTGGCGGACGACAGCGCGGTGGGCGGCCACCACCCGCCGGTCTACAAGGGCCGGGTCACCGCCAAGTCGGGGCTGCTGCTGCGCGACGCGCCCACCCGGGGCAGCCGCGTGGTCCGCGTGGAGCCGTACCACGCGATCGTCCCGATCTACTGCAAGACGAGCGGCGACAACGTCGGCGGCAACCACCTCTGGTACCTGCTGACCGACGGCACCTGGGCCTGGGGCTCGGCGAAGTACATCGACAACATCGGGCGGGCGCCCCGCTGGTGCTGACATAACCGGATATCCAGCACTTGCTTGCTACGTTCCCGGTATGACCGCACCCACGGGTTCTCCGGGCGCACCGGGAACGAAGGCTCCCCCCTCGGTGCCCGCCGTGCGCGTCCCCGGACGCCGGGGCACCGAACTCGCCCTGCTGGTCCTGGCGGTGCTGCTCAGCGTCTACGGCTACTGCGCCGTGGGCCTCGCCAGGAACGACGCGGTCCCGCCCGGCGCCGCCGGTTACGGCGCCGGGCTCGGCGTGCTCGCCCTCCTCGCGCACCTCGCGGTCCGGCTGCGCGCCCCGGCCGCCGATCCGCTGCTGCTGCCGATCGCGGTCCTGCTCAACGGCCTGGGCCTGGTGCTGATCTACCGCCTCGACCTGGAGACCCCGCACGACGACGCGGCCCCCACCCAGCTGGTGTGGTCGACGATCGGCGTGGCCCTGTTCATCGTGTTCGTGCTGCTGCTGCGCGACCACCGGGTGCTCCAGCGGTACGCGTACCTGTCGGTGGCCGCGGCGCTCGGCCTGATGATCCTTCCGGGCTTCTTCCCGGCCGTGAACGGCGCCCGGATCTGGATCCGGATCGGCGGCCTGTCCATCCAGCCCGGTGAGTTCGCGAAGGTGCTCCTCGCGATCTTCTTCGCCAGCTACCTCGCGGCGAACCGGCACGCGCTCACGTACACGGGCCGCCGGATCTGGCTGCTGCAACTGCCGACGATGCGGGTGTTCGCGCCGATCCTCGCGATCTGGGCGCTCAGCGTCGGTGTACTGGTCCTGGAGACGGACCTCGGGACGTCGCTGCTGTTCTTCGGCCTGTTCGTGGTGATGCTGTACGTCGCGACGGGCCGGGCGAGCTGGATCGCGATCGGGCTGCTGCTCGCGGCGGCGGGCGCGGTCGTGGTGGCCTCGTTCGAACCCCATGTGCACGGGCGGGTCGAGGTGTGGCTGCACCCCTTCGCGTCGATCGCCGCGGGCGACGGTCCCGGTCAGCTCGCACAGTCGCTGTTCGCGTTCGCGGCGGGCGGCATGTTCGGTACCGGGCTGGGACTCGGACACTCCGTCCTGATCGGCTTCGCGGCGAAGTCGGACTTCATCCTGGCCACGGCCGGCGAGGAGCTGGGCCTGGTCGGGCTGACCGCCATCTACCTGCTGTACGCCCTCCTCGTGGAGCGGGGGTACCGGGCCGGGCTCGAACTGCGCGAGCCGTTCGGCCGGCTGCTCGCGACGGGGCTCGCCTCGATCGTCGCTCTGCAGGTCTTCGTCATCGCGGGCGGGGTGACCGGGCTGATCCCGCTGACCGGCATGGCGATGCCGTTCCTCGCGCAGGGCGGCTCGTCGGTCGTCACCAACTGGATCATCGTGGCGATCCTGGTCCGCCTCAGCGACTCGGCCCACCGGTCGCTGCCCGCGCCGGACGCGGCGCGGAGCGCGCAGGAGGCCCGCGCATGACCCGGTACATCCGGCGCGCCTGCGCCTTCTGCCTGGTCCTGCTGGTCGCGCTGCTGGTGAACGCGGCGCGGGTGCAGGTCTTCCAGGCGGGCTCCCTCGACGACAACCCGGCCAACCGGCGCGGCAGCATCGCACGCTACGCCCAGCCGCGCGGCGACATCCTCGTGCAGGGCAAGCCGGTCACCGGGTCGCGGGACAGCAGGCAGGCGCTGCGGTTCGAGCGGACGTACAAGAACGGGCCGCTGTACTCCCCCGTCACCGGGTACGCCTCGCAGACGTACGGCTCGTCGTTCGTGGAGGGCGCCGAGGAGGACATCCTGTCGGGGACGGACCCGCTGCTCGCTCCGTTCCCGTTCTGGCCCGAGCTGTCGCGTTCGCGGGAGGCGGGCGGGGACGTGGAGACGACGCTGGACGCGGGCGCTCAGGAGGCCGCGTTCCGGGGGCTCGGCGGGAAGAAGGGGGCGGTCGCGGCGGTGGAGCCGTCGACGGGGCGCATCCTCGCGCTGGTGTCGACGCCGTCGTACGACCCCGGGGAGTTCGCGGGGACGGGCCGGGGCGCGGCGGACGCGTGGCGGCGGCTGACCGCGGACCCGGACCGGCCGATGCTCAACCGGGCGATCCGCGAGACGTATCCGCCGGGCTCGACGTTCAAGGTGGTCACCGCGGCGGCGGCGCTCGAGCACGACGTCGTGGACGGGACGGACTCCCAGACCGACACCCCGGTGCCGTACACCCTGCCGGGCACCACGACCCGGCTCGGCAACGAGTCGGGGGGCGCGGCCTGCGAGAACGCGACGCTGGCGGAGGCGCTGCGGATCTCCTGCAACACGGTGTTCGCGAACCTCGGGGTGCGGGTGGGGCTGGCGGACATGGTGCGCACGGCGCAGGCCTTCGGGTTCAACGACCCGGGCGTGCACGTCCCCATGGTGGTGTCGCGGTCCAACTTCGACACGGACATGAACCCGTCACAGCTGGCGCTGTCCTCGATCGGGCAGTTCAACACCCGGGCGACCCCGCTGCAGATGGCGCTGGTCGCGGCGGCGGTGGCCAACGGGGGCACGGTGATGGCGCCGCACCTCGTCGACCGGGCGACGACGGACGGCGGCACCGCGGTGTCGACCACGGGCAGCAGCAGCTACCGGCAGGCGATGTCCCCGTACACGGCGAGCGAGCTGCAGAAGATGATGGTCGCGGCGGTGGAGAGCGGCACGGGCACGAACGCGCGGATCAAGGGCGTGACCGTGGGCGGCAAGACGGGCACAGCGCAGAACGGCGTCAACAACGAGGGCACGCCGTACGCCTGGTTCATCTCCTACGCGCAGGACCGGGACGCCGGGCAGCCGCAGGTGGCGGTCGCGGTCGTGGTCGAGGACGCGGCGGCGGACCGGGCCGACATCAGCGGCGGCGGCAGCGCGGCTCCCGTCGCGCGGGCGGTCATGGAGGCGGTGCTGCGGTCGGCGCGGGCCCGCTGAGGCGCGGGCCCGCGGCCGTCCGTGCCGCTCAGAGCGGCTTGCGGATCTCCTCGCGGACCTTGGCGGCGTCCTCGGCGGCCGCCTCCAGGTCCACCTCCTTCGGGTCCTGCGTCGCCGAGTCGGCGCCCGCGGTACCGATCGAGGCGCCCGTGTTGCCGTCGGCCCAGCCGCACATCGGCATCGTGATGCTGGCCGCGCCGCTGGTCTGGGTGAGGACCTGGCAGGTGATGGTGACGTCGGTGCCCGAGGGGTGGAAGTCGCGCGGCTGGACGGCGACGGTCGCGCCGTCGGCCTCGCCGGCGCCCGACATCATGTTCTCCCGCGCCTTGTCGGCGTTCTTGAACCGGCCGTACATGCCCGAGACGACGAGGACGCCCTTGGTCTGGTCGCCGCCGAGCGTGTACTGCCCGACGACCGCCTTGGTGTCCTTGGCGTCCCAGGCGCCGTCGGCCTCGTCCTCGATCTGCTTGCCCTGGGCCTGGGACATGTCCTGGGCCAGCTCGTACTTGCCGTCGAGGACCTTCTGCGGCAGCGTCAGCCGGTACTCGGCCTCGGGGAAGCCGCCGGCGACCCGCGAGCCGATGTAGACGAGGGTGCCGACGCCGATGAGGACGACCGCGACGACTCCGGCGACGATCCCGATGATCAGGCCGGTGCGCTTCTTGGGCGGCGGCGGGGCGCCCCAGGGCGCGGCACCCGGCTGCTGCGGGAAGCCCGGGTAGGCCGGCGGCTGCCCGTAGGGCTGCTGCGCCTGGTCGTGCGGCTGCTGCTGCGGCGGGGCATAGGGCTGTTGCGGCTGCTGGGGCGGCCCGTACGGGTTGGGCTGCGGCGGCTGGTTCGGTGGCGTGGACACGCCGGAGACGCTACTGCATCCGGCCGACAACCTGTACGGGGTATGTCCGCCCCGGCCGGGCGGGCGCTACGCCTCGCCCGAGCGGATCGCCGCGTCGACCTCCGCCACCCGGTCGCGCTCCTCCGCGGCGAAGCGCTCCGCGTCGAGCTTCTCGGCGATCTCCTCGTCCTGGGCCATGAGCAGGTCCAGGTTCGAGTCGCCGAGCTCGAAGACGCCGAGGTCCACGTAGGCCTGCTGGAGCCGCTTGCCCCACAGGCCGATGTCCTTGACGCAGGGCACGATCCGGGAGAACAGCAACTGCCGGAACAGGGCGAGGAACTCGGACTGCTCCGTGTACTCCTCGGCCTGCTTCTTCGGGATGCCGAAGTCCTCCAGTACCTCCACTCCGCGCAGCCGGTCGCGCATCAGGTAGCAGCCCTCGATGACGAACTCCTCGCGCTCGCGCAGTTCGGCGTCGCTCAGCTGCCGGTAGTAGTCGCGCAGCGCCATCCGCCCGAAGGCCACGTGCCGGGCCTCGTCCTGCATCACGTAGGCGAGGATCTGCTGGGGCAGCGGCTTGTCCGTGGTGTCGCGGATCATGCCGAACGCGGCCAGCGCCAGGCCCTCGATGAGGACCTGCATGCCGAGGTAGGGCATGTCCCAGCGGGAGTCGCGCAGGGTGTCGCCGAGCAGCGCCTGGAGGTTGTCGTTGATCGGGTAGAGCAGCCCGATCTTCTCGTGGAGGAAGCGTCCGTAGATCTCCGCGTGCCGGGCCTCGTCCATGGTCTGGGTCGCGGAGTAGAACTTGGCGTCGAGGTCGGGCGCGGACTCGACGATGCGCGCGGCGCACACCATCGCACCCTGCTCGCCGTGCAGGAACTGGCTGAACTGCCAGGAGGCGTAGTGCTTGCGCAGCTCGCCCCGGTCGCGCTCGGTCATCTTCGCCCAGTGGGGCGTGCCGTACAGGGACATCGCCTCGTCCGGGGTGCCGAGGGGGTCGAGCGGGTCGACCTCCAGGTCCCAGTCGATGCGCTTGGCGCCGTCCCACTGCTTGTCCTTGCCCTTCTGGTACAGGGCGAGCAGCCGGTCGCGCCCGTCGTCGTATTCCCAGCTGAAGCGGGCCGAACCGGCGGACGGTACCTGCCAGTTGGTTGCGCTCGGGGCCCTGGTGTAGAGCTCGTGCGTCGACATACCGGCAGGCTCACACGCTGTTGGACGCGGGGTCAACAAGTCGTGCGCAAGGGATTGACGGCCTTGCTGACGGGGCGTCTCATAAGAGTCAACTCTTCGACAGGACTGCGGAGTCGGCGATGACGACCACGACGGAAGACGGCCGTACGGCGCTCGGCGGGCTGCGGGACGCGCTCGGCCTGCTCAAGGACCGCGAGCAGGTGGCCGAGCGGCTGCTCGCCTCCTCCGCCAGGCACTCCTTCGACCCCGACAAGGAGCTGGACTGGGACGCCCCCTTCGAGCCCGGCAAGTGGTTCTGGCCGCCCGAGCTCGTCTCGCTCTACGGGACTCCGCTGTGGAAGCGGATGAGCGAGGAGCAGCGGATCGCCCTGTCGCAGCACGAGGCCGCGGCGCTCGCCTCGCTCGGCATCTGGTTCGAGCTGATCCTGATGCAGCTGCTCGTCCGGCACGTCTACGACAAGCCGGCGACCAGCGCGCACGTGCGGTACGCGCTGACCGAGATCGAGGACGAGTGCCGGCACTCGAAGATGTTCGCCCGGCTGATCACGCGCGGCGCCACCCCGCACTACCCGCCGGGCCCCGTCCACCACCATCTCGGCCGGCTGTTCAAGACCGTCTCCACGACGCCCGGCTCCTTCACGGCCACCCTGCTCGGCGAGGAGATCCTCGACTGGATGCAGCGCCTGACCTTCCCGGACGAGCGGGTGCAGCCGCTGGTCCGCGGGGTCACGCGCATCCACGTCGTCGAGGAGGCCCGCCACGTGCGCTACGCCCGCGAGGAGCTGCGGCGCCAGATGATGACGGCCCCGCGCTGGTCGCAGGAGTTCACCCGGCTCACCTCCGGCGAGTTCGCGCGCGTCTTCTCCGTCGCCTTCGTCAACCCCGACGTCTACCCGAACGTGGGCCTCGACAAGCGGCAGGCCGTGGCGCAGGTCAGGGCGAGCGGGCACCGGCGCGAGGTGATGCAGACCGGCGCGAAGCGGCTCACCGACTTCCTCGACGACATCGGCGTGCTGCGCGGCGCCGGCCGCCGGCTGTGGCGCTCCTCCGGCCTGCTGGCCTGAGGACGGCGGCCGGGGTGCCGGTTACCCTTCGCAGCATGACCTCGGCAACCGGTACGCCCGCCTACAGAAGGCTCAGCGTCGAGGAGCGGCGTGCGCAGCTGCTCGAAGCGGCGCTGTCCCTGTTCGCGCACCGGGCGCCCGAGGAGGTCTCCCTCGACGACGTCGCGGAGGCCGCGGGCGTCTCCCGCCCCCTCGTCTACCGCTACTTCCCGGGCGGCAAGCAGCAGCTGTACGAGGCCTCGCTGCGCTCGGCGGCCGACGCGCTCGAACAGTGCTTCGCCGAACCGCCGGAGGGCCCGCTCACCACGCGTCTGGCCCGTGCCCTGGACCGGTACCTGGCCTTCGTCGACGAGCACGACATGGGGTTCGCCGCACTGCTGCAGGGCGGCAGCGTGGTCGAGACGTCCCGGACGACGGCCATCGTGGACGGGGTGCGGCGGGCCGCGGCCGAGCACATCCTGGCCCACCTGTCGGCCGAGGACCCCGGGTCCCGGCTGCGCATGACGGTCCGCATGTGGATCACCGCGGTCGAGGCGGCCTCGCTGATCTGGCTCGACGAGGACAAGCGGCCACCGCTCGACGAACTGCGCGACGGGCTCGTCGAGCAGTTCATCGCGGTCCTCGCCGCCTCCGCCGGGCGCGACCCCGAGACCGCGGCCGTCGTGCGCCGGGCGCTCGCCCTGGAGCCGGCGGACGGCCCGGTCGGCGAGCTCGCGCGACGCGTGCTGACCGTGGTGGGCGACGCCGCTCACCTGCTGTGACGGGTCGGGGTCGCGACCCGGGCCGGCCGTGCCGGGGGTGTCACGCAGGCACGTTGCGGCGGGCGAACGGCTGCGGTCATCATGGCCGGTATGTCTGAGCACGAGGGTGCGGCGGACGAGCCGCGGAAGGCGCCGAGGTCACGTCTCGCGGACTACGCCGAGATGACCGGTCCCGCGGGGCCCGCCGAGGCCACGCCGGAGCCTGCCGAGGCGGCGGCGCCCGAGCCCGGGCCCTCGCTCGACGACCCCGAAGTGATCGCCCGCAAAAAGGAGTTCGCGGCGCTGCTGGGTGAGTTCCGTCGGACGGCGGTCCTGGTACCGCTCGGTGACGAGCCCGTCCCGGACGAGGAGCGCGGCCTGCTCACCGCCGACTTCAACGGCATCCGCTTCATCCTGGCGTTCTCCGACGAACAGGCCCTGGCCCGCTACGCCCAGGCCCGCGGCGAGTACACCCGCGAATGGACGTACCGCACGATCCTGGGCGCCCGCCTCCTCGACGTGGCGGTCCCCGCGGCAGGCGTGCCCTGCGGCGTCGCACTGGACTGCGCCGACGGACCCGACGGCATGGTCTTCCCGCCGGTCATGGGCATCGTCCCCGACGAAGCCGCCGTCGACCGCGACACCGAAGCCGACACGGACACGGACGAGGGGGCAGCGCGATGAGCGGCGGTGGCGGTGGCGGTAAGGATCTGAAGGCCGATGGTCTGGCGCTGGTCGCGAAGGGACTGACCGAGGCGCTGGCCGAGCTGAAGGAACTCGGCATGGTCGGCGAGGCCGGCGCCGGGCGCGGCTTCGGGGATGTCGCCCTGTCGGGCCTGGAACTGGGCCACGAGGGCCTCACCGACGAGTTCAAGTCGTTCTGCGAGCGCTGGGAATGGGGCGTGCGGTCCCTGGTCAACGAGGGCAACTCGTTCGCCGTCAAGACCGGCCTGTCGGCAGGCACGTACTACGAGACCGAGCAGTACGTCGAGGGCAGCCTCAAGGTCGTGACCAACGCCGCGATCGGCAACCCGTACGCCTCCGAGGACGAGGTCACCCAGCAGGGCTGGGGCGACATCGCCACCTCCGGCGTCCTGTCCGGCCCGGACTACAGCAAGGAGTCCTTCGACCAGGCCCTCGCCAACAGCGAGCAGGGCTGGAAGGACGCCGGACGCGACGTGATGACCTCCCGCACCATGGGCCCCATGGGCCTCAACCCCCAGAACCTGCACGGCGCGGCCGGCATGTCGGACGCCGAGTACGACCAGTGGCTCGACTCCACCTTCGGCCCCTCCCCCGAAGCCCGGGCCGAAGCCGCCGCACAGCAGCAGAACGGGGGCGAGTGAGCATGGGGTTCCTCGGCGACCTCAAGGACGGCGTCAACGACGGCCTCGGCAAACTCGAGGACGGCATCGACACCGGGAAGAAACTCGTCGGCAAAGGCATCGACCACGCCACGAACGCACTCGGTGACGGCCTCGACTACGTCGGCGCACACGGCGCCGCCGACGCCGTCGAGGACTGGGGCGACGACGTCGCCTCCGACCTCGGCGCCACCCCCGGCGAGCAGCAGCTCGGCGAGACGGAAGAGGCGAACGAACTCGTCCACGGCAACCCCGGCAAGATCCGCGAGTCCGCGAAACACCTCAAGGACTTCCACACCGCGTTCGACCACGTCAGCTCCGGCATGCGCAAGGTCGACTCCTCCGGCTGGGCCGGCGAGGGCGGCGACGCGTTCCGCAAGAAGTTCGGCGTCCACCCCACCAAATGGGCCCACGCCTCCGACGCCTGCGACACCGCCTCCACCGCACTCGACACCTACGCCGAGACCGTCACATGGGCCCAAGGCCAGGCGAAAGAAGCCGTCGAGCTCTACAAGAAGGGCAAGAAGGCCTCGGACGACGCGGTCGACGCCTACAACAAGAAGGTCGACGCCTACAACGCCAAGATCAAGGCCGACGAGGACCCCGGCCCGGTGCCGGAGCCGTTCAAGGACCCCGGCAAGGCCGACATCCAGGCTGCACGGGACAAGCTCGGCACCGCCCGCAAGCAGCGGAACACCGCGGCGTCCGAGGCCCAGGGCAAGGTCAAGGCGGCCCTCGCGCACGCCCCCGCCGAGCCGCCGCCGCTCGACCGCCTCGGCAACACCCTCGTCGACGGCTACAAGGCCTACAACACCGAACTCACCCACGTCGTCGGCGGCGCCCTCAAGGGCACCGCAGGCCTCGTCAACTTCGCCCGCGGCCTCAACCCCACCGACCCCTACAACCTCACCCACCCCGCCGCCTACATGCAGAACGTCTCCATGACGCTCTCCGGCCTCGTCTCCACCGCCGCCCACCCCGAACGCATCGTCACCGCCGCCGTCGACGGCTTCAAGAAGGACCCCTCCGAATTCGTCGGCCGCCTCATCCCCGAACTCATCGGCACAAAAGGCGCCGGACTCGCCCGCAGCGG
>NZ_WWIA01000891.1 GCF_009870065.1 Streptomyces sp. SID5785
GTCGGCGCCCGCCCCGGTGGCCCGCCCCGGCGTCGGCGCCGCGCACCGCTGAGCACGCCCGCGGGGCCCTCCTAACCGCCGATGCGCCGCACCTCCTGCACCACGCGCTCGCAGAGCTCGTGCGTGGCGAGCGCGTCCCGGGCGTTCGGTGTCTCGCCGGCCGCGACGGCGTCGAGGAACGCCAGGACCACCTGCTCGATACCGCGCTGGCGGGCGACCGGCACCCAGTCGCCGCGGCGGCGCACCGTCGGCTGGCCCTTGTGGTCGACGACCTCGGCGAGGTTGAGGACCTGGCGCTTGCTGTCCTCGCCGGACACCTCGAGGATCTCCTCGGCGGAGCCGCTGAGCCGGTTCATGACGCCCAGCGCCGTGAACCCGTCGCCCGCGAGCTGCAGCACCACGTGGTGCAGGAGTCCGTCGACGACGCGGGCCCGCACGCTGACGTCGTCTACGTCGCCGGGGACGAGGAAGCGCAGGGTGTCGACGACGTGGATGAAGTCGTCGAGGATCATCGTCCGGGGTTCCTCGGGCAGCCCCACCCGGTTCTTCTGCAGCAGGATCAGGTCGCGCGGGTGGTCGGCGCACTGCGCGTACCCGGGCGCGTACCGGCGGTTGAAGCCGACGGCCAGACCGACGCCGCGCTCCTCCGCGAGCCGCACGAGCCGCTCGGAGTCGGCGAGTTCGTAGGCGAGCGGCTTGTCCACGTAGGTGGGGACGCCCGCTTCGAGGAGCCGGGTGACGATCTCCGGGTGCACGGAGGTGGGCGCGTGCACGAACGCGGCGTCGAGGCCCGCGGCGAGCAGCCCGTCGAGGTCGGTGTGCCGCCGGCCCTCCGGGACGCGCAGGGTGTCCGCGACGCGGGTGAGCGTGGCGGGCGTACGGGTCTGCAGATGCAGCTCGATCCCGGGCCGGGCGCCGAGCACGGGCAGGTACGCCTTCTGCGCGATGTCACCGAGTCCGATGCAGCCGACCTTCACGTGCCTGCGCTCCTCTGCCGCCGCGTGCCCCGCCCGGACGGGGGGACTTCCGCCCGGGCAGCATAGACGCGGCCGGTCAGACCCGCTCCCGGCGCGTGCCGGGGTGCGGGGCGGACTGCGGCGGGCGCCAGTCGGCGATGCCGTCCATGCCGCGGAGCATGAAGGCGGGGCCGAGGGCGCCGACGGCACGGATCGCGCCGTTGCGCGCGGCGACGCCCGCGCGGTTGCGCAGCATCGCGACCCGGCTGACCGTCCGCGACCTGCGCACGAGCGCGGTGGTCCTGGGCAGCCGCGCGGCCGTGTAC
>NZ_WWIA01000095.1 GCF_009870065.1 Streptomyces sp. SID5785
GGCACCGGCACCACCGACGTCTCCACCTGGACCCCGGGCGGGGACTCCTGGCAGCAGCTGACCACGAGCTTCACGACCGGCCCCGACACGACGTCGGTCACGGTCTACACCCACGGCTGGTACGGCCAGAGCGCCTACTACGTCGACGACCTGGACGTCCGCGGCCCGGACGGGGGCGGCGGCACGGACCCGGTCGAGATCCCGGCGGTCCCGTCGGGGCTGGCCGCGGGAGCGGTCACCGCGTCGTCCGTCGACCTGTCCTGGACCCCGGTCGCCGACGCCACCGGATACACGGTCTACCGCGACGGCACGAAGGTCGCCTCGGTCGCGGGCGCCGCCACGACCGTCACCGGTCTCAGCGCCGACACCGCGTACAGCTTCCAGGTCAGCGCCTCGAACGCGGCGGGCGAGTCGGCCCGGTCCGGCGCGGTGAGCGCACGGACCGCGACGTCCGGCGGCGGGGGCGGCGGGACGGTCCCCGCACACGCCCTGACCGGCTACTGGCAGAACTTCGACAACGGGGCGACGGTGCAGAAGCTCCGCGACGTCTCCGGCCAGTACGACATCATCGCCGTCTCCTTCGCGGACGCCACCACCACGCCGGGCCAGATCGCCTTCCACCTCGACCCGGCGGTCGGCTACGCCTCCGCCGCGGACTTCAAGGGCGACATCGCGGCCAAGCACGCCGCAGGCAAGGCGGTCGTCCTGTCGGTCGGCGGCGAGAAGGGGAGCGTCTCGGTCAGCAGCGACGCCTCCGCCACGGCCTTCGCGGACAGCGCCTACGCGCTGATGCAGGAGTACGGCTTCGACGGCGTCGACATCGACCTCGAGAACGGCCT
>NZ_WWIA01000892.1 GCF_009870065.1 Streptomyces sp. SID5785
ACGCATCCCAGAACGACGTGATCCCCGACTGCCCGTACATCGCGTCGAAAGCCTGCGCGATCGACCCCGCACCACCCCGGATCGTGTACCCGAACGCGTTCTTCTTCGCATCCGTCAGCTTCCGCGCCGCCCGGTAGAAGGCGTCCCAGGTGAGGGGCTCCGGCAGGCCGGCCTTCTCGAACAGGTCCGTGCGGTAGTACAGGACGCCGTTGTTGGCGTTGGTGGGCAGCATGTAGTGCGCGCCGTCCCGGCCGCCCGCGACCTCGGCCGACTCGAGCATGCCGCGGTTGAGCCGGCCGTCGAGCGGGGAGCCGGACAGGCGCTCGTCGAGCGGGTCGACGGCGTTCTGCACGACGAGGCCGGAGAGGATCGCGGTGCCGACGCCGCCGACGTCGGGCAGTCCCCCGCCCTGGATGGCCGTGTCGTACTTCGACTGGATCTCGGTGGAGGAGACTCCGACGTACTCGACGTCGATGTCCGGGTTCGCCTTCTCGAAC
>NZ_WWIA01000893.1 GCF_009870065.1 Streptomyces sp. SID5785
ATGATCTTCCAGGAGCCGATGACCTCGCTGAACCCGGTGCTCACCATCGGCCGGCAGATCACCGAGGTGCTGATCCACCACCAGAAGCTGAGCAAGAAGGAGGCCCGCGCCCGCGCGGTCGAACTGCTCGACATCGTCGGCATCCCCGCCCCGGCGCAGCGCGTCGACGAGTACCCGCACCAGCTGTCCGGCGGCATGCGCCAGCGCGTGATGATCGCCATCGCGGTCGCCTGCGACCCCGCGGTGCTCATCGCCGACGAGCCGACCACCGCCCTCGACGTCACC
>NZ_WWIA01000894.1 GCF_009870065.1 Streptomyces sp. SID5785
GTCCCGCGCGCACGGCGGGCACGATCGTCAAGGACGAGGGTGAGGGCGGTAAGCAGCTCGCCGAGTTCCTCGCGGGCCAGAAGTTCATCTGAGCCCCGGTCCCTCTCTTCACTTCCCCGCCCCCCTTTTCTTCGCAGACAGCAGGAGATCGAAGTCCCATGGCTGAAGTTCTGGTCTATGTCGACCACGTGGACGGTTCTGTCCGTAAGCCCACCCTGGAGTTGCTGACGCTGGCCCGTCGGATCGGTGAGCCGGTCGCGGTCGCGTTGGGTGCCGGTGCCGGTGACACCGCGGCGGTGCTCGGTGAGCACGGTGCGGTGCGGGTGCTGACCAACGACGCGGCCGAGTTCGCCGACTATCTGGTCGTGCCGAAGGTCGACGCGTTGCAGGCCGCTGTCGCGGCTGTGTCCCCGTCCGCGGTCCTGGTGCCGTCGTCGGCGGAGGGCAAGGAGATCGCCGCGCGTCTCGCGCTGCGTATCGGGTCCGGCATCATCACCGACGCCGTCGATCTGGAGGCCGGTGACGAGGGGCCGGTGGCGACGCAGTCGGTGTTCGCGGCCGGTTTCACCACCAAGTCCCGTGTGACGACCGGCGTCCCGGTCGTCACCGTGAAGCCGAACTCGGCCCCGGTCGAGCCGGCCGCTGCGGCGGGTGCGGTCGAGGCGCTGGCGGTGTCGTTCTCGGACGCGGCGACGGGCACGAAGGTCACCTCGCGTGCCGCGCGTGAGTCGACGGGGCGTCCGGAGCTGACCGAGGCCGCGATCGTCGTCTCCGGCGGCCGTGGTGTGAACGGTGCGGAGAACTTCGCGATCATCGAGGCTCTCGCCGACTCCCTGGGTGCGGCCGTGGGTGCCTCGCGTGCCGCGGTCGACGCCGGCTGGTACCCGCACTCCAACCAGGTCGGCCAGACCGGCAAGTCCGTGTCGCCGCAGCTGTACATCGCCTCGGGTATCTCGGGCGCGATCCAGCACCGGGCCGGTATGCAGACCTCGAAGACGATCGTCGCGATCAACAAGGACCCCGAAGCGCCGATCTTCGACCTCGTCGACTACGGCGTCGTCGGCGACCTCTTCGACGTCGTCCCCGCCCTCACCGACGAGGTCAAGACCCGCAAGGGCTGACCCGC
>NZ_WWIA01000895.1 GCF_009870065.1 Streptomyces sp. SID5785
ACTGCCCGCGATCCTCGACACCCTGGAGGCGCTGCCGCAGGACCGCCCCGTCGAGCTCGACCTGTCGGAGCTGCACCACCTCGACCACGCCTGCCGCACGGCGCTGGAGAACTGGGCGGCGCGGCACAGCTCGGCCGACACGGAACCGGTGCGGCTCACCGCGCTGTGAGCGACGCCCCCGAGACGGGGTCCGGCCGCCGTGCGCCTCCACGGCGGCCGGACCCTCCTTCCGCACCCTGCTCGCCGCGCTCCCCTCTTATGGGGGCTACGTCAGTTACGGCGACTATGTCAGCTACATCGGCTACGGATCAGCCCAACAGGCGCAGCCGATCGGCGCTGCTGCCGACCCGTACCGTCTGCCCCCAGGTCAGGCCGAGCGCGTCGCTCTCCACGCCGTCGCCGAACGCGATGAGCCGCTCGGACTCGACGGTCAGGCTCAGCCGGGCCGCGCCGCGCAGTTCGCCCCCGCTCAGGGACGTGCCGGTGACCGGCGACGGCCAGGCCTCCCGGACGTACCAGAGGAGCCGGTCGTCGGTGGGTGCCGGCAGGGCCGGACCGCCGCCGCGCTCCTGCCACACCGAGCGGATCCAGCCCGTCGCGCCGGTCCCCGTGCCGACCAGCACCCCGGAGGAGGCCTGGGCCTCGACGACACCCCCGTCGTCCTCGAGGCCCAGGCGGTAGCGGGCGGTGCGGTGACCGGCGGCGCCGAGGTAGATCTCGTTGAGCGCGACCAGCCGCTGGCCGTCGTCCGTGACGGCCTCGACCATGGTCAGCTCGTCCACGCCCGTGCCGGCGGCGAGCGCGGCGGGCAGCAGACGGCCCGCGTCGGCGGGCCGGTGACGGACCAGCACCCCGGGGTTGCGGCCCGGATCGGTGTCGACGCCGATCACGGGCCGTGCGCCGACGTACTTCGCGGCGTTGGCCACGAGGCCGTCCTGCCCCACGACCACGACGACGTCCTCCGGGCCGAACAGGAAGCGGTCCAGATCGGCCCGCTCCACCCGGGCCTGACGCCAGGTCAGCGGCACGGCCGCGGCCACCTCGGCCAGCGCCCGGTGGGCGCGGTCGTGCCGCTCGGCGATCTCCTCGATGCCGCGTCCACGGCTACCGAGGAAGAACGCGGCCTGACCGTGCGTGCCGTGGTGGGCGATCAGTTCCTCGTACTCCGTGGTGCGGTGGACCAGGACGGCCCGCGGCGCGAGGCTCACGCCGGACCGTCCGTCGCGCGCTCGCCGCCGAGCTTGGCGAGCAGCCCGGTGAGGACGTCCGGGGACACCGTCACGCTGTCGATGCGCGGCAGGTTCTCCGCGAGGCGCGCCCCGGTGAGGGCGTGCAGGGTCGCCGCGTCGGTGTCCGCGTGGACGCGCAACCACGCCGCCTGCGCCTGGGCGCGGGCCTCGCCGATCTCGCGGGCGCCCTCGGCCTCGGCGCGGGCGAGACGGACGGAGCGCTCGGCCTCGGCCGTGGCGCGGACCGCGTCGGCGGCCGCCTGCTCCTCGGCCTCACGCCGGGCGTTGGTGCCCCGCTGCTCGACCAACTGCTCCTCTCTGCGGGCCAGTTCGATCCTGCTCGCCAGTTCGTTCTCGGCGATGGTCCGCTCGCGCTCGACGGCGACCGCGCGCCGCTCGTAGGTGGCACGGTCCGCCTCCTGCTGGATCCGCTCCCGGGCCGGGGTGCGCAGGGCCCGCTCGACCTCCGGCTCGGGCCGCAGCGCCATGACACGGACGGCGACGACCTGGATGCCGGTCGCGGGCAGACGCGGCTCCCCGGCCAGCCCGGCGGCGACCCGCTCCCGCACGGCGGTGACGCCGTCGGCCATCGCCGACTCCAGCGGGGTGCCGGCGAGGACGTCGAGGGCGTGCTGCTGGGCGGTCTCGGTGAGCAGCGTGGCCAGCTGCTCGAGGGGCGCACCACGCCACACCCCGGTGTCGGGGTCGACGGAGAAGTCCAGGTGCTCGGCGGCGACGGCCGGGTCGGCGATCCGGTAGGTGAGCGTCGCCTGCACGGCGACGTCCTGGAAGTCGGCGGTGCGCCCGTGGAACGTCATCGCCAGCTCCCGGTCGTCGACCGGCACCTCGGACAGCGCGGCGACCAGCGGCCGGAACCAGAAGCTCGCCCCCGCCCCTTCGTGCGCGAGCCGGCCCGCCCGGTGGTGCCGCACGTGTGCGGTCGGCGTGCCCCGCAGATGGCGCCAGCCGAAGCGCCTGGTGATGTCGGCCATGACGAAGCCCCCTTCATTTGAGTCATCACGACTCTAAATAGGGAACGTGTTTCGCGTCAAGGTGACCTTTAAAGCGCCCGCGAGGCGGAGCGAACGCGGCGGCCAGGGTGCCGACGATTGACGGAAGGGTAACTTGCAGGCGCGACGAGCCGCCCTAGATTGCGGGCATGAGCGAGGGGACGACGCCAGAGGCCGCGGGCACCGTGGCGGAACCGGGCCGGGCCGACGCACTGCGCGAGCGGCTCAAGGAGCGCATCTATGCCTCGCTGACCCTGCTGGCCGTCCTCGTGGGCCTCGCCCAGAACGGGCACGCGTCCCACCTCGGAGCGTCCGTCTCGGTCGCCGTCACCGCACTCGGCCTGTGGCTCGCGACCCTCGTCGCCGATCTGCAGGCCCATCCGGTGGCGCACGGCCGGATGCCCCGGCTCACGGAGGTCCGGCACACCCTGTTCGTCTCCAGCCCCCTGCTGACGAGCGCCGTGGGCCCGCTCCTGCTGGTCGGGCTGTCCGCGACGGGCGTGATGCATCTGTCGACGGCCCTGTGGATCGCGGTGGGCAGCGAGGTGGCGACGCTCGCCGCCTGGGGCTGCGCGGGTGGCGTGCGCATGGGCGCCGGGCCGCTGGGCGCCCTGGTCACGGGCGCGCTCAACGCGGTGATCGGCGCGGGCGTCGTCGCCGTGAAACTGCTCGCCGGGCACTGAGACCCACCCGACGGGCACCTGTCACAGGGTGCGGTGCATCACGTGCAGGCCGACCCGGCCGTGCCGCGGATGGTCGAACGCGTCGGGGACGGTGCCGACCACGGTGAAGCCGAGCGAGGTCCACAGCCGCAGCGCGGGATTGGTCTCGACGACGGCGTTGAAGACCATCGCCCGGAATCCGTCCGCTCTCGCCGCGGCCAGCACGTGTTCGGCGAGCGCCCTGCCGTGACCGTGGCCGCCGTGCGCCGGATCCACCATGAATGCGGCGTTGGCCACATCGGCGGCCGGGCCGCCGTAGTTGGCCTTGAGGGAGGCGGAGGCCACGACGGTTCCGTCGCCGTCCTCCGTCACGAAGACCCGTCGGCCGGGTCCGGTCCACAGCTCCCGGGCCGCCGCCTCGCCGGTGTCCCGGTCCCAGGCGTACGTCTCGCCCGCCGCCACGATCTGCCGCCAGAAGGGCCAGATCCGTTCCCAGTCGCCCGCGTGCGCGTCCCTGATCGGCATGGGCCCGAGTCTCGCACGCGGGCCCCGCGGACCGGCCGGGGGCGGACCCCGCCCGCGCGCCGGTCACGGCACCCACGTAAGGTCCCCCTTTGTCCCCCGTCCCGGGGACCGCAGAACCTCACGACCAGGAGTCCCACCGTGCCCGCACCGTCCAGCGCCCCGGCGCCCATCTACGACCAGCTCGTGGACGAGCAGGGCGACGTGCTCGCCGACGTCCGTTCGGCGGCCCAGGAGACCGAGCGCACGGCCGAGGACGTCCTCGACTTCGCACGGCCGGCGCCGGGTGAGCACGTGCGCTGAGTCACTCACGGCAGCAGGAACGGGCGGGGCCGCTTCGGCCCCGCCCGTTCGTGTGAGCTGGGCACGCCACGCCGTGCACGCCTATTGACGCAAATTCGAACCCGTCGGTAGCTTCTTCAACTGTCAGCGCGCTGAAGTCCCCTGTTCTCATACGGAACTTGGCCATGAGCCGAGCCGGTTTCGAAGGAGTTCCAGATGGCGATCCGCGCGTGGAACAGTCGTGCCCTGGCCGTCGCGGCCACGGCCGGCGCCGCCCTCGTCACCCTGACCGGGCCGGCCCAGGCGGCCCCGCAGCCCCTTCCCTACGTCGCCCTCGGCGACAGCTACAGCGCCGCGTCCGGGGTCCTCCCCCTGGACCCGTCGGCCTCCCTGCTGTGCGCCCGGTCCACCGCGAACTACCCGCACGTGATCGCGCAGCGCACCGGCGCCGACCTCAAGGACGTGACCTGCGGCGGAGCCCAGACCAAGGACTTCACCGGCTCCCAGTACCCGGGGGTCGCGCCGCAGCTCGACGCGCTGTCGACCGGGACCGAGCTCGTGACGCTCACCATCGGCGGCAACGACAACAACACGTTCATCGACACGATCCTGTCGTGCGCCGCGGCCGGGGTCCTGTCGGCCGGTCAGGGAGACCCCTGCCACGACAAGTACGGCGACAAGTTCGCCAAGGACGTCGACACCAAGACCTACCCGGCGGTGAAGGCCGCGCTCCGGGCGGTGCACGACAAGGCGCCGAACGCCCGGGTGGCCGTCCTCGGCTACCCGTGGATCATGCCGGCGAAGGCCGAGCCCGGCTGCTTCGTGAAGATGCCGCTCGCCTCGGGTGACGTCCCCTACGTACGGGACATCCAGACGCACCTCAACGACGCCGTGCGCCGGGCCGCCGACGAGACGGGGTCCACCTACGTCGACCTGGCGGCGGCCTCCGAGGGCCACGACGCGTGCCGGCCCGTCGGCACGCGCTGGGTCGAGCCCGCGCTGTTCGGCACGAACTTCGTCCCCGTGCACCCCAACGCGCTGGGCGAGTCCGCGATGGCCGACCTCACGATGGACGCCCTCGGCCTGCGCTGACCGTCCGCGCCCCTCGCCGCGAGCGCTCCGGACGCCGACCTGAACGGCGCAGTCCGACAGGGACACGGCCCCGGGTCCTGCCTACCGTGAGGACCCGGGGTCGTGGAACGACAAGGTCGGAGGACCCGTGAGCGGCGAACGGCACACCAGGCGCAGGAAGACATGGCTCGCGGGGGCGGCGGCCCTCGCACTGGCCGGTGCGGGCGTGGCCGGCTGGGCCGCGGTCGCCGACGGCACGCAGGCACCGCGCACCGGGCCGCTGTCCGCCGGGGAGGTCCGCTCGGCGGCCGGGGAGTTCCTCGACGCCTGGTCCGACGGCGACACGGAGCGCGCCGCGTCCGGCACGGACGACGCGAAGGCCGCCGAGTCCGCACTCCACGACTACCTCGACCGGGCCCGCCTCTCCCCCGTGGCGATCGCGCCCGGTGACGCACGGGGCACGCGCGTCCCGTACACGGTGCGGGCGGAACTCCGCTACGACGGGGCGCGGGCGCCGATCCGCTACCGGGACACACTGACCGTGGTGCGCCGGACCGGCGACGGCAAGCCGGTCGTGCACTGGGCCCCTTCGGTGCTGCATCCGCGGCTCGGCCCGGGCGAGCGGCTCACGGTGCACGAGACGGGCGCCGCGCCGGTGCGGGCGACGGACCGCGACGGGGCCCGGCTCGACCTGGACGCGTTCCCCTCGCTGGCGCCGGTCGTGGCCGGTCTCGGCCGCTCGTACGGCAGAACGGCCGGCGGCAGGCCGGGGCTCGAACTGCGCACCGTCGCGGCCGGCCGGGCGAGCGGGGACGCCGAACCGCCCTCGGGCGAGACCCTG
>NZ_WWIA01000896.1 GCF_009870065.1 Streptomyces sp. SID5785
TGGGTCGAGACGAGGCCGCCGTACTGCGCGAGCGGCTTGGACTGCGGCGAGTGCCCGGTGGTCAGGCCCTGGGCGCGCAGCGTGTCCTCGAGCACCTGGAGCGGCACCCCGCAGCCGACGGTGACCTGCATGTTCTCGGCGTCGATGCGGATGATCTCGTCGAGTCCCGAGCCGTCGAGGACCAGCGTGTCCTCGACGGCGGTCTCGAGGCCGCCCTCGGTGCCGGTGCGGCCGGTGCGGGCGACGACGTTGACGGTGTTCTCGTCGGCGAAGGCGAGGACCTTCGCGATGTCCTCGGTGGAGCGGGCGTTGACGATCGCGGCCGGGAGCGGGCCGTCGAAGATGCCGTGCACGGACTGGTACTTCTTGAACCGGTCGACGCTCGCGAGCTTCAGCTGCTCCTCGTCGGTGACGATCTGGTCCGGCTCGACCAGGTCGGCCAGGCGGGCGACGATGTCGTCCCGGGACAGCTTGGAGAGCGACTGGGCCATGGTGATCTACCTCGCGGGTTCTGGGTGTGGGGGGTGGCTGCGTACGGGAGGGGGGGTCGGGGCGGGGCTCAGCGGACCAGATAGCCTCCGTCGACCGGGAGGACGTGCCCGTTGACGTAGTCCGCGGCGCGGGAGGCGAGGAAGACCGTCGTCCCCATCAGATCGGCGACCTCGCCCCAGCGGCCCGCCGGGATGTGGTCCAGGACCCGCTGGTTGGCCGCAGGATCGGACCGCGTCTGCTCGGTGATCTTCGTGGCGAAGTAGCCGGGCGCGATCGCGTTGACCTGGATGTTGTGCTGGGCGAGCTCGTCGCAGTAGGCCTTGGTGAAACCGGCGATGCCGTGCTTGGTGGCGGCGTAGGCCGGGGACCACTGGCCGCCGAGGAAGGAGAACATCGACGCGATGTTGATGATCTTGCCGGAGCGCTGCGGGATCATGTAGCGGATCGCCTCGTGGCTGAGCTCGAACGCGGCGGTGAGGTTGAGGCTCACCATCGGGTCCCAGTGCTCGCGCCCGAACTCCTCGACCTGGCGGTTGATGGACATCCCCGCCGAGTTGACGAGGATGTCGAGGGAGCCGAGGCGTTCCACGCACGCGTCGACGACCTGCGCCGGCACGCCGGGCCGCGTGAGGTCGCACTCGAGGAACTCGAAGCGACGTCCCTCGGCCTCGATCAGCTTGCGCGTCGTGCCGTCGTCGTCGGCGATCGACGGGACGAGGACGTCGGCGCCCGCCGTGGCCAGAGCCAGCGCGAAGGCCTGTCCGAGGCCGGTGTTGCCACCGGTGACGACGGCGCTCTTCCCCTCGAGGGAGAAGAAGTCCCGGTTGAATTCGGTGATGTCCATGGTGATGGTTCTTCCTCAGATCGCAGGAGCGAGGGGGGCGGACTCGTGCGGCAGGCCGTTGTCCCGGGCGGCCAGTTCCCGGCGGCGGACACGCGTGGTCAGGGTGGTGAGGAGCAGGCCGAGCAGTGCCGCGGCGAGCAGGAAGACGAACAGGGCCGTGTAGCCGCCGCCCCGCTCGGGCACCGCGGGCTCGGCGCCGGGGTCGCCGATCCACCAGGCGGACAGCGAGGGCAGGAACGCGTCCGGCAGGAAGGCGATGCCGGAGACGAGGCCGATGACACCGCCGCGCTCGTTCTCGGGGATGCCGACCTCGCCGACGGTCGCGAAGTACACGCCGCGGCTCGCGAACACGAAGAGACAGAGCACGAACATCAGGGCGACCGCGATCCCGCCGAAGGCACTCGACCGCGGCAGCACCAGGAAGCCCACGGCGATCACGGCACAGCCGAGGAACATCCACCGCAGGAAGCGCGGCGAGGACCGCGTCACCTTGTCGACGACGACACCGCCGGCGGGCCCGGCGACGAACTGGAACACATAGGTGCGGACCACGCCGATGACACCGATGAGTCCCGCCGCGATGCCGAAGCGGTATTCGAGGAGCGGCGAGAAGTAGCCGAGCGTCGTGTAGAAGCAGTACATCATCATGACCGTGAGGCCGATGAGCCAGGTGTACTTGTTCTTCGCGGCCAGCCACAACTGCCGGAGCGTGACCGTGCTGGAGCCGAGTTCCGCGAGTTTCTCGTCGTCGTTCCTCACCAGGAACCAGACGAGTGCCGCGAAGACGAAGGCGAGAATTCCGTACACCCGGATGAGCCACACGACCCCGGCCGCCTGGGTGACGGTCACGGCGACGAGTGCGGTGCCGATGAATCCGACGAGGGTCGAGGTGACGCCGCGCATTCCTTCGAGGAATCCGAAGAGGCGCCCCTGTTCGCTCGCGTCGCCCAGCATCCCGATGGCCTTGACGAGGGCGGGCCAGTAGAGGCCCATGCCCATGACCGCCATGAGCACGTGGGCGACGAGGGTGCCGCCGTAGCCGGGGGCCTGCGCCAGGTAGAGATCGAGGACGCCGGTGCCGGACAGGCCGACGGCGACCAGGAGTTTCGGCGGGAACCGGTCGGCGAACCAGCCGCCGACGAAGTACATCACCATCGCCACGAATCCGAACACGGAGATGATGTTGCCGTAGTCCTGCGACGAGAGGTGGAGCGCCTCGGCCGTGGGGCCGAGAAAGACGAAACGAATGTAGGCGACTTGGAAGATGATGCCGCACGACATCGACAGGATGATGAATCCTGTCCATTTCCTCGCTCTGGTCACGTTCCACCTCGTTGTGGCAGGGATTCGGGCACGGAATTCGGGCACAAAAAAAGAACAGCAACCCCCGCTGTCGCGAGGAGTTACTGTTCTCTGGTCTCTAGTAACTGCTTCGGCCCGAGGACCCTGGGGTCCCCGCTCCGGAAGCCGATATGTGATTGTCGGCGGCGCACGGTGTATTCACCGGCGCACTGCGGTGTCAAAGTAAATCGGCGGTGACGGCAGTGTCAACCCCGCCCTCACATGGCCCAGACGTCCCGGTTCGACGAGGCGATCGCGCTCGCACCGGCCTTCAGCGCCGCGAACACGTCCTCCCGGTCGCAGACGAGCCCGCCCGCGATGAGCGGCACGTCGATGTCGGCGACCACCCAGGAGATGACCCGGGGCATGCAGCCCGGCAGGATCTCGACGCAGTCCGCCTTCGACATGCGCACCTGCGGCGCCAGGTTGCGGTACGAGAAGGAGTCGATGAGGAAGAAGCGGTGCACGGCGTACAGGCCCTGCTCGCGCGCGGCCCGCACCATGAACGCCTTCGAGCTGAGGATGCCGTCGGCGGCCGTCTTCTCCTTGACGTAGCGGACGACGATCTCCTTGCCCGCGAAGCCCTCGAGCAGGTCGACGTTGACGAGCACA
>NZ_WWIA01000897.1 GCF_009870065.1 Streptomyces sp. SID5785
GCCGGTGCCGGTGCCGGTGCCGGTGCCGGTGTCTGTGTCCGTGTCGTGGGCGGGCAGGCGCAGGAGGGTGGGGGATCCGTTGCTCGGGTAGCAGCTGTCGGCGTCGGCCGGCGCGGTGTCGTAGCGCAGTCCGCCGGTGTCTGCGGGGCCCGCGCGCCGGGCCTCGGGCAGGTCGCAGTCGGGGTCGAGCGTCATGTCCGGTACGGGGTCGGGGTCCGCGGTGACCCCGGGGGCCAGTCGGCTCACGGCAGCGGGGCCGGGGGCGATGAGCACGGTGCGGCCGTCCGCGCCCGGGCCGGACAGGGCGGCTCGGAGCCGGTTCTGCTGGTGCGGGGTGAGCAGGTCGGGGACGGCGACGAGGAGCGTGGTGTCGGGTCCGACGGCGGCGCGGGCCTGGTCGGTGGTGGTGACGACACGGGTGTCGACGCCTCGGTCGGCGAGGAGTTCGGCGACGGCGCGGCTGCCGTAGGGGTCGGCGGAGCGGGGGTCGAGGGTGCCGTGCCGTTCGCCGGAGCGGACGGCGGCGATGGCGATGCCCGCGACCAGGAGCAGGACGAGTGCGAGGGCGATGCCGCGCGTGCGGGTCCAGACCTGGCGGACCGTGGGGGTGACGGAGGTGGCGGCGGCACCGTTGCCGGTGTCCTGCGGAGGTTCCGCCGGTGGTGGGGCGGCCGTGGTGAGGGTGGCGGTTTCGGTGCCTGTGCCCGTGCTGGGGGGAGCGCTGGTGGGCGTACCGGGCGTGCCCGTGGCCGAGCTGGTGGGCGTACCTGGGGTGTTGGCGGGCGTGGCCGGCGGGGCGGCGGGATCGCTGGTGGCGGGTTCGGCGGGCGTGCCCGGGGCGCCGGAGGCTGGACCCGTGGCGGGGCCCGTGGGCGGGTCGGTGGGACCGGGGTCCGGGGTGGGTGGGGTCACCTCGGGGCCCCCTCGGGGGTCGGGGAGAGGGCCGGGGTGGTGTGGGCGATCTCGGTGTCCAGGGCGGCCAGCTGGGCGTACGTGTCGGGGGTGGCGGTGCGGCCGCCGTACGCGACGTCGTCGAAGGCGCGGGCCGCCGTGTGCAGGGCGCGGGCCTGGCCGGGGAGCGGGCGGGCGGCTTCGGCGGCCGCTTCGTCGGCGGTGCGGCCGGGGCGCGCGTCGAGGAGGGCGCGTTCCTCCAGGGAGCGGACGAGGGCGCGCATGCGTTCCTGGACGGCCTGGTTCCAGTGGCCCTGGGCGGCGTGTGCCTCGGCGGCGGCGCGGTGTTCGGCGGCGCTGCGCGGGCGGTCGTCGAAGAGCGGGGTCTCGGAGCGCGGGGCGCGCCGGGGGGTGCCGAGGCGCCACCAGAGGGCGGCGCCGACGGCGAGGACGGCCAGGACGATGACGACGAGGCCGACGGTGCCGCCGGGGGCGGCGCCGGACGCGGCGGAGAAGAGGTCGCCGACCCAGTCCCAGAACGTGTCGAGGGCGCGGACGTACCAGCTCGGGTCGTTCTCGTGGTACGCGGGCTTGGACAGCTCGTTCTGCGCGGCCTCGCGGGCCGGGTCCCGCGAGATGACGACCGGCGGCTCGTCGCCGCCGCTCGCGCGCGTCAGCAGAGCCGCCGCGGTGAGCACTCCCCCTGGTGCGCTCACCCCGTCAGCTCCCCGGGGTGGTGCCCGGTGCGTCGCCGTAGCCGGGGAGGCCGGCGGCGCGGGCGAGTTCCAGGTCGAGGGCCTCGCGGCGGATGCGCTGGTCGATGTAGAGCAGCACGGTCACACCGGCGGTGATCGGGAAGGTGATCGTGGAGCCGACCACCGCGCCGATGCCGCTGATGATCAGGAAGGCCCAGCCGGCGTCGCCGCCGGAGTCGAGGAAGCCGCTCATGCCGTCGCCGCTGATCACACCGGCGATGACGGTGAAGGGGACGAGGACGATCGAGGCCACGACGCCCGCGATGAGGGACGCGAGGATCTGGATGCCGAAGACGCGCCACCAGGAGCCGCGGACGAGCTTCACGGAGCGGCCCATCGCCTTGCGGACGGTCTGCTTCTCGAGCATCAGGGCCGGGGAGGCCAGGGAGAAGCGGATCATGAGCCAGATGGCGAGGACGAGGCCGACAAGGCCACCGAGGACGGCGAGGGCGATGCCGGCGTCGGAGGAGCCGAGGACGCCGACGAGGATGCCGGGGACCGTGCACACGAAGACGACCGCGGCGGCGATCAGCGGCAGCAGCAGGGTCAGCCCGAGCAGGCGCAGCACCTGGGGGCGGGCGTCGCGCCAGGCCTCGCCGAGGGTCACGGACTTTCCGAGGACGGCCCGGCTGGTGACGGTGGTCAGGAGCGCGGTGGCGATGATCGTGCCGAGCAGCGTGATGATCTGGACGACGCCGGAGCCGATGAAGACGCCGGTCATGGCGTCGAGGACGTCGCGGGCGGAGGCGTCGGGGTCCTGAAGGGCGTCGGAGCTCGCGGCGTCGTTGAGGAGGAAGCCCTGCAGGAGGACGACGAGGATCTCGGTGAGCACGGCGACGGCGAGCGAGATCCCGAGGACGGTGCGCCAGTGGGCGCGCATCGTCGAGACGGCTCCGTCGAGGATCTCGCCGACGCCGAGCGGGCGCAGCGGGATGACGCCGGGCTTGGCCGCGCTGGGCTTGCCCTGCCACGCGCCCCAGCCGCCGTAGCCGCCGCCCCAGCCCGGTCCGCCGGTGCCGGGGCCGCCCTGGCCGCCCCAGCCCTGCTGTGGGCCCGGTCCGCCGGGCGGCGGGGTGCCCCAGCCCTGGCCGGGGGCCGGCGGGGGCGGCGGGGCCTGGCCGGAGCCGGAGCCCGCGCCGGTGCCGCCGGAGGGGGCGGACCACTGGGCGGGAGGCGGCTGTTCGGCGGACCACTTGGAGTCCTGGCCGGACGGGTCCTGCGGCGCGTCCTGCGGGGAGCCTTCCGGCGCGCCCTCGGCCGCGCCCTCCGGGGCGTTCGGACGGTCGTCGTCGGGGCGTCGGTCGCCGGGGCCGTCGGACGGGGCAGATCCGGGCGATGCCCAGCCCGGAGTGTCGTTCATCGTCGCTCCTTCACGGTGCCCGTCCGCGGTCGCGGCGGCAGTTCGGCTGCCATCGTGCCATGGGGTGGCCGCGGGGTGACCTGGGCCCGTAAGAGCCGGACGCCTTCAATTGTCGGTGCTCCACGGGGCAGACTGGGCGGATGGCTGATCAGCGTGCGCAATCCGGCGAGGACATACGGCTCACCGGGGACATACGCCCCGCAAGCGTCGAGCCGGCGGGTGCGCCCGGCGCCGTCGGTTCGCTCTCGGTGCCGGCGATCCGCTGGGACGAGTCCGCCGAGGGGCCGGTGCTGGTGCTGCTCGACCAGACGCGGCTGCCGGCCGAGGAGGCCGAGCTGGTCTGTACGGACCCGCAGGGGCTGGTCCAGGCGATCCGGGCGCTGGCCGTGCGCGGGGCGCCGCTGCTCGGGGTCGCGGGGGCCTATGGCGTGGCGCTGGCCGCCGCGCGCGGGTTCGACGTGGACGAGGCGGCGGACTCGCTGGCCGGGGCGCGGCCGACGGCGGTCAATCTGGCCTCCGGGGTGCGCCGGGCGCAGGAGGCGTACCGGGCCGGTCTCGCGGGCGGGGACGAGGACCTGGCGGCGGCCGCCGCGCTCGCCGCCGCGCGGTCGCTGCACGGCGAGGACGCCGAGGCGAGTGCCCGGATGGCGGAGCATGGTCTGCGGCTGCTGGACGAGTTGCTGCCCGGCGGTCAGCACCGCATCCTGACGCACTGCAACACCGGGGCGCTGGTCTCGGGCGGTGAGGGCACGGCCTTCGCGGTGGCGCTCGCCGCGCACCGTGCGGGGAGTCTGCGCAGGCTGTGGGTGGACGAGACGCGTCCGCTGCTCCAGGGTGCGCGGCTGACCGCGTACGAGGCGGCGCGTAACGGGATGGCGTACACGCTGCTCACGGACAATGCGGCGGGTTCGCTGTTCGCCTCAGGCGAGGTGGACGCGGTGCTGATCGGAGCGGACCGGATCGCCGCCGACGGTTCGGTGGCGAACAAGGTGGGGAGCTATCCGCTCGCCGTGCTGGCGCGCTATCACCACGTGCCGTTCATCGTGGTGGCGCCGGTGACGACGGTGGATCCGCGGACGCCGGACGGTGCGTCCATCGAGGTGGAGCAGCGGCCGGGTCATGAGGTGACGGAGCTCACGGCGCCGCGGGCGCTGTCGGCGGGAGTGGAGGCGGGTGGCGGGATTCCGGTGGCACCGTTGGGGACGCAGGCGTACAACCCTGCGTTCGACGTGACACCGCCGGATCTGGTGACGGCGATCGTCACCGAGCGTGGCGTTGTGGCGCCTGTGACAGCTGAGGCACTGGGGGAGCTGTGTGACAGCTCACGCCAGTCAACGATGAGCTAATGGGATGATGTGGTCCATGAAGGGACGAGTCCTTGTCGTCGACGACGACACCGCACTGGCCGAGATGCTCGGCATTGTGCTGCGTGGTGAAGGTTTTGAGCCGTCGTTCGTTGCTGACGGCGACAAGGCGCTGGCCGCTTTCCGTGAGACCAAGCCCGACCTGGTGCTCCTGGACCTGATGCTGCCCGGACGGGACGGCATCGAGGTGTGCCGCCTGATCAGGGCGGAGTCCGGGGTGCCGATCGTGATGCTCACGGCGAAGAGCGACACCGTCGACGTGGTGGTGGGTCTCGAGTCCGGGGCCGACGACTACATCGTGAAGCCGTTCAAGCCGAAGGAGCTGGTGGCCCGGATCCGGGCGCGCCTGCGCCGCTCGGAGGAGCCGGCGCCGGAGCAGCTGGCCATCGGTGACCTGGTCATCGACGTGGCCGGGCACTCGGTGAAGCGGGAGGGGCAGGCGATCGCGCTGACCCCGCTCGAGTTCGACCTGCTGGTCGCGCTCGCCCGTAAGCCGTGGCAGGTGTTCACGCGTGAGGTGCTCCTCGAGCAGGTGTGGGGCTACCGCCACGCGGCGGACACCCGCCTGGTCAACGTGCATGTGCAGCGGCTGCGCTCGAAGGTCGAGAAGGACCCCGAGCGTCCGGAGATCGTGGTGACCGTCCGTGGTGTCGGTTACAAGGCCGGACCGAGCTGACGTGTCCCGGGACAGTGCCGCTTCGGCGCCCGCCACGTCGGGATCCCGTCCGGAGCGGCCTGTGGGACCGGCGGTCGGGCGGGGCTCCCGCCTGCGCCGGCTGATGGACGGCGGGCTGCTGCTCCAGGGCGGGATGAACGGCAGCCCGGTGCTGCGCCTGTTCACCCGCTGGGTGCGGCGCCCGCTGCTGCCCGCCATGCGGCTGTGGCGGCGCAACATCCAGCTCAAGGTCGTCGTCACGACGCTCCTCATGTCGCTCGGTGTGGTGCTGCTGCTCGGCATCGTCGTCATCGGCTCGGTGCGCAACGGCCTGCTGGACGCGAAGGTGAAGGCCTCGCAGAGCCAGGCCGAGGGCGGTTTCCGCGCGGCCAAGGACCGGGCGGACTCGGCGGTGGCCGGGGCGCGGGACGGTTCGACCGACGAGGTCAGCCGTACCCAGCTGAACAACAAGTGGCTGAGCGACCTGGTCACGGAGCTGTCGAGCGGCGGCAAGGGCGCGTTCAACGTGGTGACGCTGGGCGCCGGCGACGTCGACGGGGGCAACGGCCGGTCGCCGCGCGGCTCCGGGCTCGTCCTGCCGGACGCCAGCGTCCCCGACGACCTGCGCGAGCGGGTCGACCGGATGACGGGCGCGTCCCAGAAGTACACGCGGATCCACTACGACGGCGGGCAGGAGTCGCAGCCCGGCCTGGTCATCGGCAAGCGGCTGGTCGACCCGCAGGGGCACGCCTACCAGCTGTACTACCTCTTCCCGCTCACGCAGGAGGAGAAGTCCCTGAGCCTGGTCAAGGGCACGCTGGCGACCGCCGGCCTGTTCGTGGTCGTCCTGCTCGGGGCGATCGCCTGGCTCGTCGTGCGGCAGGTCGTGACGCCCGTGCGGATGGCGGCCGGGGTCGCCGAGCGGCTCTCGGCGGGCCGTCTCCAGGAGCGGATGAAGGTCACCGGCGAGGACGACATCGCGCGGCTCGGCGAGGCGTTCAACAAGATGGCGCAGAACCTGCATCTGAAGATCCAGCAGCTGGAGGATCTCTCCCGGATGCAGCGCCGATTCGTGTCGGACGTCAGCCATGAGCTGCGGACGCCGCTGACGACCGTGCGGATGGCGGCCGATGTCATCCACGAGGCGCGGGTCGACTTCGATCCGGTGACGGCGCGGTCGGCGGAGCTGCTCGCGGACCAGCTGGACCGGTTCGAGTCGCTGCTCGCAGATCTGCTGGAGATCAGCCGGTTCGACGCGGGCGCCGCGGCGCTGGAGGCGGAGCCGGTCGATCTGCGCGAGGTCGTGCGCCGGGTCGTGGGCGGCGCGGAGCCGCTCGCCGAGCGCAAGGGCAGCCGGGTGCGGATCGTGGGCGACGCGCAGCCGGTGGTGGCCGAGGCCGACGCCCGCCGCGTCGAGCGCGTCCTGCGCAATCTGGTGGTGAACGCGGTGGAGCACGGTGACGGCAAGGACGTCGTCGTGCGGCTCGCTGCGGCCGGCGGTGCGGTCGCGGTCGCGGTGCGTGACTACGGCGTCGGGTTGAAGCCCGGCGAGGCGACGCGCGTGTTCAGCCGGTTCTGGCGGGCCGATCCGGCACGCGCGCGGACGACGGGCGGGACGGGCCTCGGCCTGTCGATCGCCCTGGAGGACGCGCGGCTCCACGGGGGCTGGCTGCAGGCGTGGGGTGAGCCGGGCGGCGGTTCGCAGTTCCGGCTGACGCTGCCGCGGACGGCGGACGAGCCGCTGCGCGGGTCGCCGATACCGCTGGAGCCGGAGGACTCGCGCCGCAATCGCGGGCTCGGCGAGGCCGGTCTGCCCGCCGACGACGGCCGCAAGCGGGCCACGGTGCCCGTGCAGCCGCCGTCCGGGAGCGCGGCGCAGCAGCCGCTGGCGCCGC